>CAMWXM010000205.1 GCA_947178195.1 uncultured Ruminococcus sp. | reverse complement strand
TATTATGATATTATAGTCGTATACTTAATGAATTGAGGTGAAAAGATGCGTACTTTTTCTTGCTAATTATTGCATATCAATAACATGAATATGATTTTTACACAGATATCCTCTGTGTTATTTGTCATGGTTGATGATATGCGGGCAGGAAATGTTCGCTCTTTCTGATATAATTATGAATGCTCCTGATACGAGTATATCTTTTTGTGTTTAAAAGACTGCGGATATTTTCTGCAGTCTTTATTTTATAACATGGAGGGATGTATATGTCTATTATAAAAATTCAAGATCTTACGTTCGGATATGACGGGAGCTATGAAAACGTATTTGAAAATGTAAATCTTCAACTGGATACTGCATGGAAGCTTGGACTTACTGGGCGCAACGGACGTGGAAAAACAACTTTACTTAAAATATTAATGGGTAAACTGGAGTATAACGGAAAAATAATATCATCGACTGATTTTGAATATTTTCCATTTATTCCGGACAATTCATATTTTACTGCCGACGTTATTCGTGAAATAGCGCCGCAAACGGAGGATTGGCAAATAATGCGTGAATTTAATATGCTGGAGATTGATGAAAATTTACTTTACCGACAATTCGCTACCCTTTCCAATGGAGAACAAACAAAAATTCTTATTATCGGAATGTTTCTTCGTGAAAACAGTTTTTTGCTGATAGATGAGCCTACAAATCATCTCGATGTTCATGGCAGAGAAATTCTTGCGAAATATCTGAAAAAGAAATCCGGATTTATTCTTGTTTCTCACGACAGGGCTTTTCTGGATTCATGCATAGACCATATACTGGTCATCAATAAAGCAAATATTGAGATACAGAAAGGTAATTTCAACTCCTGGAATGAAAATCGTCAACGTCTGGAACAATTCGAGCAAACGCAAAACGATCGCCTAAGAAAAGAAATTAATCAGTTGGAACGATCGGCAAAAAAGGTTGAGGCTCATTCTGAAAAAATTGCCGCTTCAAAAATAGGATTTGATCCCACAAAGGTAGAAAAATCTTTAAACAGACGACCGTCTATTGCGAAAAAAGCCGCAAAATTAATGAATCGTGCAAAATCCATGGAAAACCGTATTGAAAAAAATATTTCTGAGAAAAATAAGCTTCTGAAAAACGTTGAGCAAACATCTTCTCTGAAATTGTCCCCTCTTAAATATCATCGTTCACTATTGATTTCCTTTCAGAATGTTTCGCTTTGCTATAACAATGAAATTATTTTTGAAAATCTGAATTTTACTGTAAATCAGGGAGAACGTGTTGAAATATGTGGTAAGAACGGCTGCGGCAAAACAAGCCTTATTAAAATGATTTGTGGTGAAATCAAAGATTATCAGGGACAAATAATCTTGGGAAGCGGCTTGAAAATTTCATATGTCTGTCAATCGGCAGAAGATTTATGCGGAAGTCTTAACGACTATGCAGAAAAATACAATGTAAACGAAGCTTTATTTAAGGCTATTCTGCGAAAGCTTGATTTTTCAAGGGAGCTTTTTTCACGTCCTGTTCAAAGCTATAGCCAGGGGCAAAAGAAAAAGGTAATGCTTGCAAGAAGCCTTTCGGAACAGGCTCACCTTTATATATGGGACGAACCGCTGAATTATATTGATGTATTATCAAGAATGCAGATAGAAGAATTAATTAGAACTTCTGACGCAACACTTGTTTTTGTGGAACATGATAAACAATTTTGTCAGCAGACAGCTACAAAACAAATTTTAATAGACAGACAAAAGTAAAAATAAAAAAAAACAAAAAAGCATAAAAATAAATTGTAATTTGGGAAATATTGTGATATAATATATTTAAGGCATTTTTGAATGCGCAGATGTAATTTTTGGAGGATGAGGAAATAAAATGAAAAAAGGCAAAAGTTTAGGATTATCAATATTTTTTGTTGTTCTCACTATAATTCTTATTGCAATGGTTATTTTTACAGTCGGAGTAAACTATATTTTTGGTTCCAGTGTGAGATCGGGCAACGTTTTCGGAAAGAATATTTTTATAATGAACAGTAATATTATGGAACCGGAATTGCCCAAGGGTTCGGCTATTATTGCTAAAAGCGATGAAATTTCTGTTCTTATTGAAGGAAACGTTATCCTTTTTAATGAAGATAAAGGATTTGAAAATATTATGAGAATTGTCGAAGTCGTTCACAATACCGACCAGACAGTTTATCGTGTTGCCGGAGATAATGCTAAGGATAATATACTTAACGTTCCCAAAGAAAACGTAATTGCAAAATGTACACAGATAGCCCCAAATCTCGGTCGTATAATTACATTCTTAAAAAGTATAACCGGCATTATACTTGGCATGATATTGCCCTGTGTAATACTCCTTGCTATGCTTTTGATCAAAATTTTCTCGGTCAGGCGCAAAAACCGAGAAGAACAGGAAGAGATTGTTTATCCAGAAACCTCTTTTGGTATAAACAGTTCAAAAAGCGAAGAGCGTGATCATTCTTTAACTCCCCTCTTTGACCCGTCAATGGCTCCTAAGCCGGATGCAAGCTTTGCAATGAAAAAATCTTCTATTGCAGAAAATTTTTCTATGAAAGCCGCCGCAAAAAAAGTTCCAAGCAGTCCTGCGGACAGAAATTTACAAACAGAAAATGCAGTTGAAAAGTTCCGAGCTGCGGTTGATGAAAAGCCTGCCGCACCTGTTTCACGAAAAGCTTCCCTTGCTCCTGAAGCAGCAGTAGTTACTGATAAAACTGAAAAAATGGCTGCAATAAAAGCTGCTCTGGATAAATCTGATAATAATCAGGAATCTGAAAAATCAGTTGAATCTGTTATGGAAGAAAAGCCTGTGGCTGATACTGCTGAAAAACCAAAACCAGTAAAGCAGCCTGAGACTGTCAATCATGGGTCAGCGCCTTCACCTGCCAGAACTTCAAAGCCAAAGACCACTGCCAAAAAGCAGGATAATATTAAATCTATAGACGACCTTATCAAAGCTCTTGAAGAAGAAAAGAAAAAGCTTTAAGGTATAATTATATGCAGTGTTAATTTAATCAAAACAAATAATTTCAGAACCTGTATTTATAGAATACTGGTTCTCAATACAGGAGGAACTTAATTAATGAAAATTGAAACAAAATGTCTTCATGAAGGCTATAATCCAAAAAATACCGAGCCAAGAGTTGTGCCGATCGTCCAGAGTACTACTTATGTATATGACTCTACCGATGATGTTGCAGCAGTATTTGACGATCCGACAAAAAGCCTTATTTATTCAAGGTTTGAAAATCCTACCGTTATGGCAGTTGAAGATAAAATCGCTTCACTTGAAGGTGGTATAGGAGCAATGTGCACTTCCAGCGGACAAGCCGCTTCATTGTGCTCGATACTTAACATATGCAGCGCAGGAGACAGCTTTATTTCTACTTCCACTATTTACGGCGGAACTTTTAATCTTTTTGCTGTAACATTAAAAAAACTTGGAATCGAATGTATTTTTATTGATGCAGAAGCATCGGCAGAAGAAATTCAAAAGGCATTCAAGCCCAATACCAAAGCTGTTTTCGGTGAAACGCTTGCAAACCCTGCCCTTAAAGTTTTAGATATTGAAAAACTTGCCAAGCTCGCTCATAAAAATAGTGTCCCTCTTATTATTGACAACACCTTTCCTACCCCGATTTTATGCAGACCTATCGAATATGGCGCTGATATTGTTATTCATTCTACTACAAAATATATGGACGGACATGCTGTTCAAGGCGGAGGTGTTATTGTCGACAGCGGTAATTTTGATTGGACAAACGGAAAATTTCCTGATTTCACTGAGCCTGACGAGAGCTATCATGGTATCGTATATTCTGAAAAATATGGCAAAGCTGCTTATATTGTAAAGGCAAGAATGCAGCTTATGAGAGACTTTGGGTGCTACCCTGCCGCACATTCGGCATTTTTGTTGAATCTTGGTCTTGAAACACTGGGTGTGCGTATGAAACAGTATTGCGAAAATGCTATGAAGGTTGCAGAATATCTTGAAGCATCGGATAAGATATTGTCGGTAAGCTATCCTGGACTTGAAAGTAGTCCTGATAACAAGCTTGCAAAAAAATATCTTCCTGATGGCTGCAGCGGCGTAATTACTTTTTCAATTAAGGGTGGAAAAAATAATGCCGTTAAATTTATGGATAGCCTGAAGCTTGCTTCAAATGTTGTTCATGTTGCGGATATACGCACCTGTGTTCTTCACCCTGCAAGTGCTACGCACCGTCAGTTAAATGACGAACAGCTTGCCGCATGTGGTATTGATGGCGGAATGATAAGATTTTCCTGTGGTCTTGAACATATTGATGATATAATAGCCGATATTGAACAGGCATTAGATAAAATTAATTAATGATATAGTTTTTAAATAAAACTCCCGACATATTGCTGTATGTCGGGAGTTTTCATTTGTATTTATAATTTTACGTTTCAGTGGGGGCTTTTGTTGTATTTTCCGATTTTTCTGTATTTTCGGTAACATCAGAAGCTTCCGTGTTTTCAGAAGGTTCGGGCATATTTTCAGGTGTACTGGTTTCGGAAGTATTTTCTGATATGTCTGGAATCTCACCGCAAAAATCGCTGAATGTTATAATAAGATTCAAGTTCGGCATTTCAAATGCGGTTGGACAACCGTTTTTATCAAATTTCAAATTATAGCTTCCAAGCTCTATTTCGCCGGTAGTTATAATTTCATTGTCTTTTTCTTCTCCGGTTATTTCAGGCTGTTCAGCAATTTGGTCAATTATATCAATAAACGATAAAATAATTGACTTTAACGGCAATGCGCTTTTAGGAACAGAAAAACTCAGTCCTTTATAAGAGGCTTCAACATTTGAATCTCTGAAAGAGATCAGTACTCCTGCAAGAGTATCAGGGGAAGAAAATTCTGCATCCCAATTTGCCTTTGCCAACCTTTTTATTACTGCGTCTGCTGTAATACCGTCATATTCCATATGAGCGGTAATACAGAATGGCTTGTTCAGATCCACCTTGCAGGACGTATCTCCTTTTCCGCCGCATGCGCAAAGTGAAATTGCCATAACGATTGAAATAATAAAACTCATTGCAATTTTTTTCATATAAAGCTCCTTAATATATTATTTTCTAAGCTTTACATTCCATTGATTTATCATTCCATTATCATTTTAAAAGCTTCCGGAAGATTTTTTATAATATCCGTTGCGATCATACTTTGCATTGAAAGTTTTTCAGTCGCAATATCGCCGGCAAGTCCATGAACAAAAACGCCAAGAACAGCGCTTTCAAAA
>CAMWXM010000204.1 GCA_947178195.1 uncultured Ruminococcus sp. | reverse complement strand
TTTATATATAGTATATTCAGGGAATTCCTGATTTTAAAATAATTTGTATGTAAATGATTTGTATGTGGAATCTTATGGCAGGGGAGTGCATAAAATGACTAATGCGAAAAATTCGAATAAATCAAAACGATCAAAAGAATCAAAACAGTCAAAGCAATCAAAGCAATCCAAACAATCCAAACAATCCAAACAATCAAAGCAATTGAAACAGTCTAAACAGTCTAAACAATCAAAGCAACCAAAGCAATCGAAACGATCTGGAAAGCAGCAGACGGTGCTTTTGATTGTTATTGGCACTGTAGTTACAACGGCAATGCTTGTTATATTATATTTTGTTATATTTTATGATAATAAGAACATTTCACAGATTACGGATTCTTCCGGTCTGAACAACGAAGCAATTCAGGCAGGAGCATTGGAGGAAACTATGGATAACAACATGATCTGCTTTAAAGATACTTATATCCAACTGGCAACAGGCGAAAAAGCTACGCCGGAGGTGTTAAACGGCAGTATCGATAATATTAAAAACTGGCAAAGTACTGATAATTCTGTGGCTATAGTAAGCGAAAATGGTGAAATTACTGGGATAAACGCCGGTATATGCGGTATAACCGCAGAGGTTGAGGGTACAGATAAGTTGCTTAATCTGAGAGTGGACGTATCAGCTGAAAGCGAAAGCAATATTGATGAAACCGAACCTGATACACTGGAAAGCGGTGATCATGAAACAATTATAGAGGATGGCGTTACCTACATAGATGGTATAATGATGGCAAGCAAGACCTTTTCGCTGCCGGCAGATTTCGACCCGGGTGTAAACGAGGAGGCTCTTAACGCTTTTTATGAAATGCAGGATGCGGCTGCTGAAGAAGGACTTGATATTTATATTTCTTCAAGCTATCGTTCTTATGCCGACCAGGAAAGAATATATAACCGTTATGTTGAAAAAGATGGTAAGGAAGCAGCTGATACCTATTCCGCAAGGCCGGGACACTCTGACCATCAGACTGGACTTACCTTCGATTTGAACTCTATTGATGATTCCTTCGGGCTTACTCCTGAAAGCGACTGGGTAAAGGTAAACGCTCATAAATATGGCTTTATTATAAGATACCCGGAAGGTAAACAGGATATTACAGGTTATCAGTATGAGCCTTGGCATATTCGCTTTATCGGCGTCGAAAAGGCGACAGAAGTGTATGAAAGCGGTCTTTGTCTGGAGGAATTTCTGGGTGTGGATTCAGTGTATAAAGATTAAGGAGGATAAAAAATATGAAAATAAAAAAGCTAATATCTGTTGTTACTACGTTTGTATTGACATTTTTGATTTTCTGTGAAATAAAGCCGTTGAATAAAAATGATACTGTTAATATTATTGTTACAGCATCGGAATCGGCTATCAGAGGGGACGCAGACGGCAACGGGAAGTTAAATATAAGAGATGCAGCAGCTATTGCAATATCCTGTGCAAAGGGCACGAAGGATAAACTGCCGGCATGTGCAGACTATAATTATGATGGGGCACGCAATATTCGTGATGCAGCGGCTATTGCAATAAATCTTGCCGGAAGATATTCTTCAAAAACTCAGATAAATTTCCGCTTTGCAAGCAAAACAGATGGTATTAAATTAAAACTTGAAAATGAAGCGTATTTTAACAGCCTTACCCAGCAAAATCTGAATTACAGAATGAAGCAGGAAAATACAACAGCAGAGCAGTTTAGGAAATTTGCAGGAGAACAGATACTTGATTTCTCAACCTCACAGAAAGCCTTACTGTTTGAGGTGGTTTCCGAAATCCAAAGAGAAATAAACAAAAACGGATATGAGCTTCCGCTCAAGGATGAACTGATTTTTATTAAAACTACTGCTAAAGATGAAATCGGTGCAGCCGGATATACCCTTAAAAATAATCAGATATATCTTTCTAATTCGTTTATTTCTAATTCGGGTAAGAATTTTATAAAGCGAGTTGTAGTTCATGAGCTTTTTCACTGTCTAAGCAGATCAGATCCAAAATTCAGAAAGGATATGTATAAATTTATAGGATTTTCTATCGCTGATAAAGAACCCGAATTTCCGGCGGAAATTAAAGATATGTTAGCAGCAAATCCTGATGTTGAAAAATATGATTCTTATGCAACCTTTACCATAAACGGTAAAAAACGTGCTTGCTATTTGATATGGCTCATTAATAAACCATTCAGCACACCGGCAGATGATTTTCAGCTTAGGTCATCTTCTGTTTTAGTTCCCGTAGATAATCTTACTGAAACTTACAATCTGTCTGATGCATCGGATTTCTGGGAGGTTGTCGGTAAAAATACTGATTATGTAATAGCAGCAGAAGAATGTATTGCCGATAATTTCTCTTTTGCAATTTTAGACGGAACAAAAACAAAATACGAATCTCCTGAAATCATAAAAAATATTGTCGCTTATCTTAAATAAATTTAAGGCAGCACTGCACGAAAAATCGTACAATGCTGCCTTTGTTATGCTATAAAATTCTATATTCTGCAATACTACATGAAACCGTAATATTCACATGCTTTACGTATAAATTCTTCCGTTACATCAAAATGCTCGGCTAATTCCCATATCTCTGTTATGCCATTTTTTAATGCGTTTGTCAGTTCGGATTGGGGTATAAGCTTTTTTATCGCCCATATATCTGCACGACGCTCATTTTTGGATATTAAATCAAATTTTGAATATCTGTTGTAAAAGGATCCCGTTTCACAATGTCCCAATTCGTGAGCTTTGCATACCGTTTCTTCGGCTCTTGTCATTTTTTTGTTGTTTATCCCAATATAACAATCGCCGCTTTCTGTCTGTATAGATATGGCTTGGCATTTATTTGAATTAATGCTTAAAATCTCAATCTGATCTGCTTCGGCAAGCATATCAAGTTCCAGAATCTTATCCATAGGCTTTACCTCGCTGTTTTTCCTATTTCCTTTTTGCAGGCTGACCGCTTCTGCCAGAATTTTTCTCCCTGTTTTTTTTCTTAGTCTCTTCCCGCAGCATTACCATTTCCGCAAATTGCTTTACTTCTTCATATATTTCGTCGGTTATTTCTTCCTTCCTTTCCGCTATATCATCGCTCGATTCGTTTTCTAACTTGTCTTTTAATAATGCAAACATTATCGTTTCTTTTGATAATTCGACTTCCATTTCCTTTTCGTTTTTTTCAGACGACTGACCTCTTAACCATTCTTCGCTTACTCCAAGTGCCCGGGCTATTGCATGCGTCCGTTCCTGTTTGGGTCGGAATGACCCTGATATGTACTGACTCATGGCTGATTTGGGGATTCCGGTTCTTATACATAGTTCAGTTTGTGATATACCCTTTTCTTTTAGTACTTCTTTGAGCCTTTGATGAAACTCTTTCATTTAGCTGCCTCCTAAGTCTTATTTTTTAATCTTTGCGCAGTGTTGCCTTATATATCATCTTTCTCTTATTATATCACAAAGTTCAGAAAATATCAACTGTTTTTTAAAAAAATCCATAAATCTAAACTTTCTTCGTAAAATGATCTGCTAAATAAAGCTGTCGTCATATATTTATTTTGTCTATTGCAGTTTTGTGTTTGTATTTGATAGTTCGCAGGCTATAATACATTATTCCGGCAATTTCTTCCCAGGACTTATATTCTATGTAACGATATTTTAATATTGTGCTCAATTCGTCATCTTCGGCACTGTTTATTATTTTTTCTGTTTCTTCTCTTATTTGTCTGTATTCTTTAATTATTTTCAAGTATAATATGGCAGCTTTTTTATACAAATCTACCGCTTCTTTTTTACATTCCCAAAAGGTATCGTCAGTCTTTGCAGGAAATAGCTCTATTATTTTTTTTGCACGTTTTTTATCGTCCTTTTTTATTGAATCAGATGATTTTAATTTCATTTCAGCATAGTACAGACGATTGAGATATTTGATTTTATCCAATTGCTCTTTTGTCAATTATTTTTTCCTCCTTTTCATATTCATATAAAAAATCTTTATTATCATTTTCTTTTTCATCTTCATTTCTTTTACACCATTTACAATTGTGCTCGCATGGCTCGAAACGATCATACATACATGCGCTCATTCATTTTTTCCTCCATCAAACTTGTTTACAAAGCTAAACTATTGCTACGTGGTAAGTTCAGAAATCTAAAGATAGTATACCATATAATTTCTTTATTGTCAATAGCTTTTTTAGCATCAAATACAATTGCATTCTTTTGCACTTTCAAAATAATTATACTGTTATCAGAAAGGATGGTGATAATTATGAGTGGGTAGGAAAATTATGTCAATAAATGATTGTATGAGAGAGCTTTCTGAAATTATCAGCAATAAGGAAAATTCCGCTTCGGAACGCATGAAGGCTATGGGCATTCTGATCGATCTGAAGAACAGTCAATCGGAAAATAAAAATTCCGCTTCAGACAATTCCGTAAACGTTACTATTGACTATGGTGAAAACAATGAACATTAATGCTGAATTTAATTATGTGTTCCATGACGCCAATTTGTCAGACAAGCGATATGTAGCGCTTATGGGGTCTGCAGGTTCGGGAAAATCTGCAGATACTGCTGCTCATTATATTCTGCGTATTTTAAAAGACAAGGGGAGAAATCTTCTGGTTTTGAGAAAATCTGATACCAGCAATAAAAATAGTACCTTCGCTGAGCTTTGCAGTGCAATAGACAGACTTTTTGGAAATAATTCAAAAAAATTTTGGCAGATCAATTATTCGTCTCCGGCTATCTTCTGTAAGGCGAACGGAAATCAGATCATTTTTCGTGGAATGAATGATGAGCGGCAGCGTGAAAAGCTTAAATCTATTACCTTTCCTTATGGTAATCTGACTGACGTATGGCTTGAAGAGGCTACGGAATTTTCTCAGGATGATTTTGAAATCATTGACGACAGACTCAGGGGAAAGCTGCCGGAAGGGTTGTTTTATCAGATACGAATGACCTTTAATCCGGTAAGCGCTAATCACTGGATCAAGCGAATGTTTTTTGACATGCCAGATTCAGATGTTTTTACTCATCACAGTACTTATTTGCAAAATCGTTTTATTGATGACGCTTACCGCAAACGAATGGACAGAAGAAAAATAACTGACCCTGAAGGATATAAAATCTATGGACTGGGTGAATGGGGTGAGACGGGAGGTCTGATTCTTAAAAATTGGGAGATTGATGATATTTCTGTTGATTTTGATAATTATGATGATATTTCTATCGGGCAGGATTTCGGGTTTAATCATGCAGACGCTATTCTGGTTCTGGG
>CAMWXM010000203.1 GCA_947178195.1 uncultured Ruminococcus sp. | reverse complement strand
ACCTTACTGCATCCTTTGGATAATACACCATTGATTATCTATACAAAACTAATTGTTAACATTTATTGGTTAGCAGTTATGTGACTCGGTGTATTTTAAAGTAAACTCTAAAAATCCTATTATAAAAACCAAATAGCAAATTATAGCCATTTAATGAGATCCATTTTGGCAAAGTAAGTATTTTTATATGTGAACTTTATTTTATACATGTTGGTTTTGCAAAATGAATTTTAATGCTGGGTGGTGATTCGGATTGATTTAATACATCTATTTACATCTCTATTCGTCTAAATGTGGATTTACATCATGCTACAATGACTTGTATAAAAAGACAAGTTAGCGTATAGTTCGATTACAACGTATTTTGTAACAGAGATATATTTCTGTTAAAAGAATAAACAGTTTTCCTTACTGCGCTTGCTATGCTGTTTGTTTTTTATTATTTATTTTAGGTCAAGCGCAAATTTTTACGAAAGGACAATATAGTTTTTACTATATCATACAGGAACCAAAATGTTATCATTAAAAATACGAGAATTTATAAAAGAACAATTATCTGTTATTTCAGATAATAACATTAATGCCCTTCCTTTGACAGAAGGACGTTCAGGTGCGGATGTGTACAGAGTAAAGGTAACCAGTAGAAGAAACAGATTAAATGGAAGTTATATTGTAAAAGTCTGCAGTATTCCCGAAAGAGATGAGGAAAATGAAGCTGATAAAGCTAATATATTACATCGTGGTGCTACAGACTTTTCACAACATCTCGTTAAGGTTGAAAGAGAAGCAGAAGTTGATGGAAAGTACGTTATTATATATCATCAAGCGAACGATAGTGTCATAGACATGACAGCCTTTTCGGAGCTTAGCGGAAAAGTGCTTGCTAAATATGTGAAACAGGTTTCTTTTGATTTATTGGCTCGTTTGAATAAGGACAAAAAAATAGATGGAACCACAAGCGATTTTTTCAATTGCCTACTTGCTAAACAGTTGGGAGAAAGCGGAAGATTTGAAAACAGAATCAGAAACCTGATTGATAATCCGGAAACGGAATCTATAGCTTTGATTGGCCAGGTTTTCCCTAATCCGTATTATTTAATAAAAAATATTTCCAAACTGGAACAATGCCTGTCGGACCAGATTTTTCTGAAGGGTATGGTTCATGGCGATTTACATGGCTATAATATAATTGCCTCTAGTGATACATATTCACTGATTGATTATGATAGTGTAATGGAAGATGCTTATTTGTTTTTTGACCAAGCTTATTTTGAGTTCAGTGTTTTTTATGATAATTCTAAAGATAATGATTTAAAAAGATGGAATTCTTTGCTTGACGTCTTGATAAAGCCTTCTATCTGGAATGATGCGGATATTTGTGAATATTATAAAGAATATATAGTAAGAAACGCCGTATGTAACGGTATTGTAAACTGGGTTGAAAATGAACATCTTGAAAAAATGAAGGACGATATTGAGTTGCAGTTTATGATGGCGAGAATTGCTGCGGGCATTAATTTCTTTTGCAAGAAAAATTGCATGGAAAGAGGGAAACAACTTAAGATATTATTTTATATCGCATATTGCTGTAAGCTTTTGGTGGAGAAAACGAGTTATCAATATGATGAAAATGATATAAGCGCCTTGCGTATTCCTCCAGAATATACCGATACGGAGGAACTGTGGGAAGGATTTGTTAAATTTACAAATTATGTACCAGTTCTTATTACAGACGACAAATATTCGGGAGAAAATTGCGGAGAGCCAGAAAATATATGCGCAATGAATTGGGGATTGGTTATAGATATTGGACTAGAGCAGGAGAATTTTGGATTATACAAATATTTTTTGAAAAACTGTAGAACGCGAGTTGTAAAGCGCATTGATGTCACATTGAAAGAAAAGGCAGAAAGCTTTGGTAATACGCTTAACGTTCTTACAATAAGAAAGAGTGCGGATAAAAGTTATATGAGCTTATGGCGGGATTATAAAAATGCGGTGACAGATGCTTTAAAAAAGCTTCTTTCCGAAAATCCGTATGTTCCACTTGTATTTGTTTTTGATTGTAGTGCTAGTGCGGCGGCATTCAAGGATAAATTGATAAACGATTTGTGCGACTTAAAGTTGCCAGGAGCAACCAGAATTGTTTCGCTGAGAACACGATTTTCAAAAGACATGAAGGAAGAAATTCCAGAATTGGAAGATAAGCATAAATGGAGTTTTGTTGAACACGAAGGGGCTAATCTGATTCATGTGGGTTTGACATGCAAGACGTATTTAAATCAACCCGACAATTTTACGGATCGTTCTGCAAATTTACCGTCAATCAGTGGAATCTATACATTCAACAACGAAGATCTGTGCAGCTTTGAAGATTTCATAGAACTAGTATATTCTGGATGTGAACGCAGTTCGGGAAACGGTATGAATTGCTGCGGCTTGGATATGTCTGGAGGTGGAGACAGTTTTGGCGAAGCATTTTTTAAAGGAAACGAGGCAACCTGGAACGATATAGCGAAAGATAGAGATTTGAGTCTAGTTGATGATGCAAAGTACACAGAAATTTGCAATAAGCTTGACAAATTATTGAACGATACATCTCCACGTGTAAAAACAACGGTTCTGCTTCATGGAGCGGGCTCAGGAGGAACAACATTGTCAAAACGTATATTGTGGAATTTTAAGGAGCTATTTCCGTGTGTCCGCTTGAAAAAATATACGTCTCAAACAGCCAAAATTCTGATAGAAATATATCAAAAAACGGGAAAATGTATACTTTTGTCAGTAGAATCAGGTTCTACCGTTATATCCGATGATGAGTTGAACAAACTTAATAACGCAGTTAATGCCGAAAACTGTAGGATGGTAGTACTGTTAATTAAACGTATAGGAAATCATTCGAATAAAAATGAAGAAAAACATACTACATTAGCTTTTTTGGGCAATACAATGCCAATACCTATAGCGAAAAGATTTTATGATGCTTTTTCTGCTATTGCATCCCAAAAAAAGGATGGGAACGAACGAAGAAAGTTATTGGAGCAAATTACTGGAGTCGACAAATATAAAGAACGGCGTTCACCATTCTTCTACGGATTTTACACATTTCAAGAAGAGTATCAATTGATGGAAAGTCTGTCGAGGACTGTATCTGAATGCAGTTCAAAAGAACGAATTTTGTTAAACAGTCTTTCGCTTATCACCGTTTTTTCGCAAAATATATGCGTTGCGTTTTCAGAATTAAAGTCGTTGTTGGACAGACCGAACAACAGTGATACTGAAAATATTTATGCTTTGTTGGAAAGCCTCTCTCCTGCAATTTTTAAGTTAATGACAATCCGGGATAAAGAAGGTTTAAGGATGTGTCACAGAGTAATTGCGGAAAAAATACTTTTTTTGTTGCATGCACCGAAAGTGAAAGATCCGGAAATAGATGATGTGACATTTAAATCTGCTAAAATGTATATTGAAACGATGGATGAATTGTATGATTGCGACAGTGAATATGTGGATAAAATTCTGAAGGAATTGATAATCGACCGTGCTTATATTGATTCGGAAGAACGAAAAACAAAATTTTCCTTATTAGTAGAAAGCATACCTTTGTGGACGGATAAAAAAGACCTTTTTGATCTATTGATTGAAAAGTTTCCCAACAATCCGCACTATTATAATCATTTAGCAAGACTACTTGCAATTGGTGATAAAAACTGTAAAAAAATTATTGTGCCTCAATATGAAGAAGCAGTCAAAACCGCAGAGAAGGCAATTGAAATAGCGGTCAACGACAAGGAGATGCATGAAACAACACTCGGATGTATTTACGGACAATGGATCATTAATACAATTGATTCCGAAAAGGATGATAAAAAATCTGGAAGAATGTACTCAAAATATCCAGAATTGATTTCTGAAATCAGTGTGCGTTACGGTTTAGCAAAAGCTCAGTTCGATAACGCACGCAAAGACGCCGACGTATATGATAGCTTTAGCTTCTTTCCGCAAATTAACATGGAGTGCGCAATAATCAGTCATTTGGCAGCCTTTGACAAAGACCGTGATATATCACAGTTGATAAAGGAAGAGCCAGAATTCAGAGAATGGTATAACGAACATTTCAGCGTTGCTATGGAATTGTATATTAGAATGAGGGAACAGCTTGACGATGATGTGCGGTTGTTAAAGGAGGCAAAAAACAAACTCAGTGAAATCGCTCAGAACTATGATGAAGTTGATAATCATTTCACCGAATTACTGGTTTCGGATTCGCCTGCCGATAGACGCTATCGACGCTCGTTGGCATATACCGTTTTCTCACTTAGCGGCTGCAATTGGGGAAAAGTAGAAGATCATAGATTACAGTTGATGGAACAGTGTTTCATAAAAAATGTAATGACCAATGACTCTGATCATAATAATTCAGATATTGGAACATGGTTTGAATTGTACCGCAGAGTAGAATATTTTCAGGCTTTTAAGGCACAGTCATTTATTGCTGACTATATGGATGATGGATACAGAAAAGAATACTTGCTGTTTCTTATGAGTTTTATTATGCGTAAAGAAGGAATGTCGTCAGCATCAGCTGAAGTTATTAATCGTCATATTTCGGATGCAAATAGAATTGCTCGTTTGAATGGGTTAAATACGGCAAAAGAGCATGACGTTTACGTTGGTGGAAAAGACGGCAAGTGTCCGATTAAGCCGCTTTCAGATGTTAATCGTGACAAGGCGGGAGAACCAGAGGGACTTGAGGAATTTACAGGAATTGTCACTGCAGTTGAACAGACAAACGGTAAGATACTGTTGGACGGGTTGAATCTGGAGGTGACATTTGTTCCGAGACCGCAGTCTGTGGAAGAAGACCCTTTGAGAAAATTTGAACGGGGTGATGTTAATTGCCATGTAAAATTAAACATTATGTTTTCGTATTCTGGACTCCGTGGCTGGAATGTAATAAAAACATGAGCTATATGTGAATCTGAATATCAAATCGTGTAATTGTCAATAATATCCACAAGTAAGTAATGGCATAAAACACGGTTTAGACAAAAAACGTTTTGTACGTTATTTGGGAAAATCATTTATTTCCTGTCCCTTTTGGATTTATTGTATTTGCATCCATGTCTATTGCATCACCTGTAAAGTTTGAAATGAATGCGTATAATCTAATCAAATTGATTACTGTGTAAAAAATTATGAACAGTTTCAATTATTAAAGAATTTATAAAAAATAAATGCACACCTTTTATTCAGATGTGCATTAAGTCCTAAAAATATATTACAATACCAAAGACATTATTCATAAATATTGGTTCGACTCTTT
>CAMWXM010000202.1 GCA_947178195.1 uncultured Ruminococcus sp. | reverse complement strand
GTAATTATTATTGCAATAAAAATAAAATAGGTAGACACTTTTTTAGATTTAAAAATATTTTTTCTTTGGAGTTTTAATATTGTTAAAATGCTAATCGATAAAAAAATAACAAATAAAATAAAAAATCTAATAGTTGATATCATATATATTCACCTAACAAACATTTAATTTATGGAACTGATAGTAATCTCAAATTTAAATAACATGCCGTGCTGCACCATCACAAGAAATCCATTATCATGCTTGTTTTTCAAACAATACACCCGTCTGAAATCTCGATGGTCCTATCGCATTGTTTAGCTATTCCAAGATCGTGAGTTACGATAATAACTGTATGACCTTTTTTATTAAGCTCATGAAAAAGCTCCATAATTTCAGCGGAAGTTTTTGTATCAAGAGCGCCGGTAGGCTCGTCTGCAAGAATAATAGACGGTTCGTTTACCACTGCTCTTGCGATAGCCACTCTTTGCTTCTGACCCCCTGAAAGTTTATTTACCTGCTTTTTTGCCATACTGTCCATGCCAACAGATTTTAACGCATTCATTGCAAGATCTGTTTTATTAGATTTTTTATTTTTGGCGAAGTCAAGAGGCAAAAGTACATTTTCAATACATGAAAAATCGTCAACTAATGCAAAGTCCTGCATTACCATTCCGATTTTGCTGTTTCGTATCTCTGCAAGCTTTGTTTCTGAAAGACTTTTTACCAGCATATCGTCTATGTAATATTCCCCTGATTCGTAGCTGTCGATACATGCGAGAATATGCAAAAGTGTTGATTTTCCAGCTCCTGATTTGCCTATGATAGCAACAAGCTCACCATCATCAACAGAAAAATTAATATTTTTTAAGGCTTCAAATTCGTTGGCTTTTCCTTTATTATAAATTTTCTGTAAATTTTCAAGCTTAATCATATTAGTCTCCTTAATTTGATTTTAATACCTGATTTGGCGTGTTTTTTCCTATAATGCTTATTGGAAGTACGACTGAAAGTATTATATAAATTGTCATAATCATAATACAGCTTAAAATCTGCCATACTCCAAATTGGATAACAGTATTTCCCAGAAGGCCGATTGATTTTACCATTGCCACTGAAACAATACTTAAACCAAAAGACAAAGATATACTTATCAATGCCGAGAAAAAGTTGACCCCTGCACATTGCCGCCATTTAAGTCCGCAAATATAATAAACGGCATAATTTTTTAACTGCCTTTTAGTTGATAATGCACTTACGCTTACTGCACCCACTAATGTTAGTATCAGAACACAAATCAAAATAGGAAAGAGCGTGTATATCTGCGAAAAAATATAATCAATACTGTTATTTTTTATTTCATCCAAAGACGTTATATTTAAAACACCCATTTTTCTTATAATTTCATTGTTTGATTCTATAACCTCATTAGCAGTATTCGAAGAATATGTAATAAAGGCAGGACCGTTCATTTGTATCATTATAGGTTTATTTTCCAAGTCTTTTTGTCTTAAAAGAAAAATCGGTATTTGTTCAACCCCGTAATTATAATTGGCAAAAGCGTTTCTGCAGTCATATTTTCCGTTCTCAGAAGTGGAAAATCCTATTACTTTTGTGCCTTCTTTAAGAATACCAATAACTTCTGTTTCTAAGATATCATCATCCTTATCCGAAAATATATTAATTTTGATTTTATCACCAACTTTAAACCCATAAGGATTCTGAGAAATCACAATCGGAACAGCAGAACTTTCATTCACATTTAAATCAAACCACTTACCGCTTTCTATTTCAGGTTTATACATTTCTATAAATTCATCATCATAACTGGTAAAGTTTATTTTTTCATCGCCGCAGTAAAGCCAAGGAGAATATGAGGCAATTATTTCCTGATCATTTTCCAATAATTCATGTAATCTTTCAGTTGGTTTTAATCTTGCATCCCCGGTTTCAGGATCTAAAGCGTTTCTGAAACAGCAAAAAATTCCATTACTGTTAAGCTGTTTCTTAAATGGCTCATAATATTGAAATCTTGAAACTATTGTGGAAACCATACTGATAGTAATAAGAAATACTACTGTCATCTGCAAAATTATAAGTAAATTAATAAATTTGTCACGCCGTAAATTTTTAAATCCCAATTTAAATAACATTTTAATTTCCTCCCTTTGTTTCTCTTATTGTTTTTCTTAAAAATCCGAAATATATCATTATTCCAAGAACAATCAGAGAGGAAAATACATATATTGCAAAAATTATCAGATAAAGGATCAGACTATATGCTGATTTTATATATTCAAAATGCTTTGCCAGAATAGGCAGTACAAATCTGTCATAACATAAAGCTGTTAATGCAA
This sequence comes from uncultured Ruminococcus sp., assembly GCA_947178195.1. Taxonomy (GTDB): domain Bacteria; phylum Bacillota; class Clostridia; order Oscillospirales; family Ruminococcaceae; genus Porcipelethomonas. The sequence goes on along the minus strand of CAMWXM010000202.1, from coordinate 3,006 downwards.
AAACAGGAATGGTTATAAGCATACATTCGCTTAAAAACATTCTCAAAGCCCTGAATTTAGTACATCCACATATTCTGAATACTGACAAAGCCTTTGTTCTTTTTGAAAGGATATATTTGTATAAGACTGCAAAATTAATAGCCGCAAGAATTGCTATCATAATGGAAATCAAAATAATGGTATTATATAAATAATAATTTTCTGCCTCGGGTATATCAAGTTCGGGAATGTCAGCTATATCTCCGAATGCCATAGAAATTTTCTCTTTTATTTCATCATACTGACTTCTTGTAAGCGGCTTTATAAATCCCATATTCAGCAAATTAATAGGTGTATCGTCATTTAAGCTTTCAAAGGGTACTATAAGACCATGAAGTGCTTGAATTCCTACTATCTTGAATTCTTTATCCTGAAATAATATGGTTTCGTCATTTATCTTTAATTTTCTTGTGATATCGTCACCTCCGGTACTTTCCGCATGTACAAGAGCCACCTTGTCACCGTTTCTTTCCTGTTCTTCCGAAAAATATTTGCCGGAAATAAGATTACCAAATTTCTTCAGATTTTCCTCAAAGATTTCGCATGGAACAAAATTGCCGTTTTTTATTGCAAAACGAGTATAAACACTACCATAATCTTCAGTTATAATATCAGAATAAGGTTTAACAAGATACATATCGATATTTTCGTTTAATGAATCAGAAAATGATAAAACGGTGTCCCTCAGTATTTTTTTTTCGGCATAATTTCCGTTTAAGTCATTATTAAACGGTATTTCCAGTGAATAAAGCTCGCTTGTTTCATTTCCTTTTACGACATTGTAATTCTGGTATAAACCATAAGAAAAATTAATAATAAATGACGATGCAATAACGCATATAATAATCAGTATAAATATCATTTTCTCTGTTTTGATAAATGAGGTAATATTTTTTAAAACATATTTCATTTAACTATCCTTTCAAATAAGTTTATGGCTGATAAGACTTGTCAATATTATTATAATTCATTATGTCAAAAAAATCAAGCGAGAGCTTAGACACATTTGTGTCAAGTAAAAGTAGACAAGTATCATAAGACACCTCTAAAACCAGGTTAAAAGTTGCAAATAAAACATTATTGAGGTTTTTAGAGCTGCTTATATATATTAACATTTAGGGGATTAGTATAAAAATGCAAATTATTGATCATAATGCTTGAAAAATACGATAAAATATGATAGAATAAGTATGTCGCAAAACTCTAAATGGTGTCTTGAGGAATCTATGGAAATTACTCACTTCTATAATAATTTGTAATAGAGGTAAGTATAGATGAGAAAATCATAAAAAATGATTGTGAGGATATTAAAATGGTAAATACTAAAGTTACAAATAAAATTTGTGTTTCTGATGATTTCTTTTTGAATGACGACTTAATAGCTTTTGGCAGAAAGCTTAAATTTTCGGAAGTCAAAAAAAATATAACTGACGTTTCTAAGTCGATTATTACTGAATTGGAGAAGTTGAGTGTAGCTAACTGGATCCAGATAGAAAACAAAAACGTATATTATGTGAATAGTGAAAATCTGATTATAAAAGATAGCACCAGAGAAAAATGCTCCAGAAAAGTCTTTGAGGATTTTGAAGGTTTTACTTGTCAGGAAATGGAACAAGCAATGGCAGAACGATTGTTTTTTAATTATAAAAGCGAAAACAAACTGATAAGTCCAAAGGACAAGATAATAAATAAAAATGATAACTATTCAGGTAAATACTGGAACTTAGTGTCTTGTATTGTAAAAAAAGACTATCAGGGCTGTCTTAATATTAGGGACGGAAGCTCTAGTACGTGGGATTATGACGATCCGGGTTCTATAAATATACCTGTATTCAGGACAAAAGTTAAAAATATATTTATGAACTTTGTTAGTTACGATCTGATCCCTGTTGAAATGAGCGCTGAAAATAAGAATAATCTTAAACAATTTATTGAAATGGTGACGCAAGGCTATGTATCAATAAATGCTCAGAATAAAATAACTGTTTCTGATTCGCTGAAGCAGGACGTAATTGAAGGAAAGGTAAAAAAAGTTTTCAATATTTCTTTTGAAAAGGAAAAAATTGGGGAATTTTTAAAAGAACAGTGCAAGAAAAATCCTATTCAGCTGAAAGATGATGCACTCCAGTCGTTTGCACAAGAATTCCTTAACTGTGACTTTAACAGAGCGAATATCGAACCTTATGACCTTAAATGTCTTACCGATATTAATAACGGGCACTGGGATTTATGGATGGATAATGTTCCGGATAATAAAGCTGAAATTGAAATAGATACAAATTTTGTTGGAAGGCATCCGGCAGAGGATATCCATTGGGACGGTCTTGTTGGAATCGATTTTGGAACAAAATCAACAGTAGTGTCATATCAGGATGGTTCTGATAAAATCTATCTGCACAGAATAGGAATGGGGCAGGTAAGCAAAAGAGCAACGCCAAAACATTATGAAAACCCAACGGTAATGGAGTTTATAAACCTCAATAACTTTATTTCCAAATATAATTCAGCTGAAGGAAGACCCGAAACAAGATGGAAGGATCTGACCGTTTCACATACTGCACAGAACAATTTTAACGAGCTTAAAAGCGGAGAGGATTTTTATTCGTATTTCTATGATATTAAACAGTGGTGTGGCGCTGGAACGGCCGGACGGCAGATAAATATAAAGGATCAGAATAATAATAATTTTATTTTGCCGTCCTTTTTTAATATAGATAACGGCAGCTTTAATCCTGTGGAAATATATGCTTATTATCTTGGGCTTTTCATTAATAATATGAGAAATGGAATTTATCTTGATTATCTAATGTCGTTTCCTGTAACTTATGAGAAGGCGATAAGAGATAAAATTATCGATAGCTTTTATAAAGGTATAAAAAAATCACTGCCTGAAATAATTTTGAACGATGAAAAGATAATGTCAAATTTCAGAGTACAATTGGGTGCAAGCGAACCTGCGTGCTATGC
>CAMWXM010000201.1 GCA_947178195.1 uncultured Ruminococcus sp. | reverse complement strand
GTTGAATACTGTTTAAAAGTAACAATAATTAAGATTCGCTTTGCAAATCCTTGCAAATAATAAGGAAATATAGTAAAATGATAGATGTAGAAAAGTAAGGAAATAGAAATCCGTTCCGGTAAAATTATCCGTTTTTGCTGTGACGGCGGAAATAAACATGAATTTTATAGGACGATTTCTTAAACGGCAGGAAATAAAAAATTTCGCCGCTTACTGTAATGACTGGAGGAAGCTTATAATGTCTTTAAAATTGAACAGCAAATATGTTCGGAAATATGTAAACGAAGATGAATTGAACGGAATAAAGGTTCAGGTTGAAGCCGCTGCTAAGACGCTTCATGATAAAACGGGTCTTGGAAGCGATTTTCTCGGCTGGATGGATCTCCCTGTGGATTATGACAAGGAAGAGTTTGCAAGAATTAAAAATGCAGCTGAAAAAATCAAAAAAATCGCCGATGTTCTTATTGTTATCGGTATCGGAGGTTCGTATCTGGGCGCAAGAGCGGCTATCGAGCTGCTGAAGTCGCCGTTATATAATAATATGAAAAAGGATACGCCTGATATTTATTATGTGGGCAACAATATAAATCCTACATATCTTCAGGAGATTCTTTCTATCTGTGAGGGCAGGGATATTGCGGTAAATGTTATATCCAAATCTGGTACTACTACCGAGCCGGCTCTTGCTTTCAGAATTTTCAAAAAGCTTGTTGAAGAAAAATACGGCAAGGACGGTGCAAAGGAAAGAATTTTCTGTACTACCGACAAGGCAAAGGGCACTCTTAAAGGACTTGCTGATACGGAAGGCTATGAATCCTTTGTTATCCCGGACGATGTGGGCGGAAGATTTTCAGTGCTGACCGCTGTGGGACTGCTGCCTATTGCCGTTGCAGGCTGTGATATTGATGGTCTGATGAAGGGCGCTGCAAAGGCAAGAGAGGATTTTACAGCTGATTTTGATAACAACGACTGCTATAAATATGCGGCTCTGAGAAACATTCTTAACCGTAAGGGCAAATCGGTTGAAATGCTGATATCCTATGATCCGGCGTTTACAATGATGCTTGAATGGTATAAGCAGCTTTTCGGCGAAAGTGAAGGCAAGGACAACAAGGGTATTCTGCCGTCGTCTGCAGTATTCTCCACAGATCTTCATTCTATGGGGCAGTTTATTCAGGACGGCTCAAGGCTCATGTTTGAAACTGTCGTTGACATAAAGAAGCCTAAAAAGGATCTCTTCCTTGATGACGACGCTGAAAATCTTGACGGACTCAATTTCCTTACAAATCAGAATATGTCGATTGTAAACAGAAGAGCATTCGAGGGAACGGTTCTTGCTCATACAGAGGGCGGAGTTCCTAATATTATTCTCGAGCTTGATGAAATAAATGAAGAAAATTTGGGATATATGATCTATTTCTTTGAAAAGGCATGCGCTGTTTCAGGATATGTTCTGGGCGTTAATCCTTTTAATCAGCCGGGTGTTGAAAGCTATAAATCAAATATGTTTGCACTTTTAGGTAAACCGGGATATGAGGACCGCAGGGATGCTTTAGAAGCAAAGCTTAACTGATTATCTATGATCTTACATGAACGCAATGACGTTCATTTAAGCATAAAATGCATTAAAAAGTTATTTGTATAGGGCGGCTGAAATAATGATTTTTCTGATATACGCCATATATAATAACGGAAGGAGTTTATATATGATAAAAATAATAACAGGCACAAAGGGCGCAGGTAAAACAAAGATTCTTATCGACATGATAAACGAAGCTGTCAAAACAACAAACGGAAGCCTCGTTTGTATTGAAAAAGGCGAGTCTTTGAGAAAATCTATAAGCTATAAGGTAAGATGGTGCGATTCCGACCAGTTCTGTGTTGATAGCTATGACGCTTTTTATGGTTTTGTTGCAGGAATGCTTGCTGGAAACTATGATATTAAAGAAGTTTATGTCGATGGAATTTTAAAGATCGGCGGAGCAGATTTTGATGAGTTGGGAATTATGCTGGCAAAACTGGACAAGTTGACCGGAGACGATACTAAGGTCGTTTTCACAGTTTCTGCTGATATGGCTGAATTGCCTGCTGGCGTTACAAAATTTGCCTGAAAATTGAAAAAAACTATTGACAATATGCAGGATTTTGTATATAATTAGATTTGTGACGCTTATAAGGGAGTAATAATATGAAAACGGATCTTCGCCGGATATTTAATATATCAGGAGCAAAACAGGAATTTGAATATGAAATTCCCATGTCTGAATTGGAAAGGCTCAAGGGTTATGATTTTGCCGGTCCTGTAATGGTGTCAGGCTTGTTCTATAACCGTGCCGATGTTGTTCATATGGATTATTCCGTAAGGTTTACATTAAATATCGTCTGCGACAGATGCTTAAAGGAACTTCAAGGGGAATATACTTATGATTTTGAGCATATTGTTGTAAGCTCTGTTAATAAGGATAATGACGATTTTATCATTGCCGATAATTACAGAGTCGATGTGAATGAGATTGCTCTTTCGGATTTGCTTCTTGAACTGCCGACCAAGCTTTTATGCATGGACGAATGCAAAGGTCTTTGCAGTAAATGCGGCTGTGATTTAAACGAATCTGAGTGTGATTGCCAAAAATAAGCTTTGCTGTGACAGAGCTGTAAGGAGGTGCCGAAAGTGGCTGTACCAAAGAGAAAAACTTCCAAGGCAAGACGTGATAAAAGACGTTCGGCTGTTTGGAAGCTTGATGCGCCTGCATTCAGCAGATGCGATAACTGCGGTGAGTTAAAAGCTCCGCATAAGGTTTGTAAGAATTGTGGATTCTACAAGGGCGTTGAGGTTATTAAAATGGACGCTGAATAAGCTCTTGTGAAAGGCGGAGAGGAAGAGCAATCTTCCTCTTCTTTTCATTTAAGGCAGAAACACTGATAAGACCGCATTTGAAAATTTTGTATGATTTATAGCAATATAAAATTTTCAAATACGCTTTATTTCAGAAAATAAAGACTCTTAAAAAAGGGGGATTTTAATATGTCATTGCCGTTAGTTGCAGTTGTCGGACGTCCTAATGTGGGAAAATCAACTTTATTTAACAAAATAGTAGGTCAGCGTATCTCTATAGTTGAAGATACGCCGGGAGTTACAAGAGACAGGATATATTCAAAATGCGAATGGCGTTCAAGAGAATTTATGGTTGTTGATACTGGTGGTATCGAGCCTGATTCAGATGATATTATTCTTTCGCAAATGCGTAAACAGGCGGAGCTTGCTATACAGAAGGCAGATGTGATAGTGCTTGTGACTGATGTCAGATGCGGTGTGACGGCAAGCGATACGGAGGTTGCATCTATGCTTCAGAAAAGCGGAAAACCGGTGGTGCTGGCTGTAAATAAATGCGATTCTATAGGCGAAACTCCTGTTGAAGTCTATGAATTTTATAATCTGGGACTGGGCGATCCTTTCCCTATATCTTCTCAGCATGGACACGGAACAGGGGATATGCTGGACGAAATATTCAAGTATTTCCCTGATGAAAAAATTGAGGATTATGATGAGGAATATATTAAGGTCGCAGTTATCGGAAAGCCTAATGCCGGAAAGTCCTCTCTTGTCAACCGTATTGCCGGAGAGGAAAGAGTCATTGTTTCGGATATTGCCGGTACTACCCGTGACGCTACGGATACGGTTATAGAAAATGAGGATGGGAAATTTGTTTTTATTGATACGGCAGGTATCAGAAAAAAATCAAAGGTAAATGAAAGAGTGGAGCATTACAGCGTTTTGAGAGCGTATATGGCGGTGGACAGGGCAGACGTCTGCGTTATAATGATAGACGCTTTGGAGGGCTTTACTGAGCAGGATTCAAAAATAGCCGGATATGCTCATGAGCAGGGCAAGGCTTCAGTAGTCGTTGTAAACAAATGGGATGCCGTTGAAAAGGGCGATAAGACAATGAAAGAATATCAGACAAAGCTTGAAAATGATTTCAGCTTTATGTCGTATGTGCCTTTCCTGTTTATCTCGGCGAAAACCGGTCAGCGTGTAAATAAGCTTTTTGAAATAATAAAACATGTGTATGAGCAGAATACCATGCGTATTTCCACAGGCATGTTAAACGATGTTTTAGCATATGCTACAACAAGAGTACAGCCGCCTTCGGATAAGGGCAGGAGACTGAAAATTTATTATATGACCCAGGCATCTTCCAAGCCACCGACATTTGTAACATTTGTAAACCGTGCCGACCTGTTTCATTTTTCTTACCAGCGCTATCTTGAAAATCAGATTCGAGGAACATTCGGTCTTTCAGGTACGCCGGTGAGATTTATAATAAGAGAACGGGGGGAGAGTAAATAATGCTCTTGAAATTTATTATTGCCATAGCTGTCTGCGTTGTTATTTCATATCTTATGGGAAGCTTTAACTCGGCAATAGTTACCGTAAGGATAATGAAAGGGGAGGATATAAGAAATTTCGGTAGTGGCAATGCCGGACTTACCAATACCCTCAGATGCTTCGGAAAGCTGCCTGCACTGTTTACCCTTATAGGAGACCTGCTGAAAGGCATTATAGCGGTGTTGATATGCAAGCTTATATGCAGTCTTATGGGTATCGGGATAGGTCCTGAAAACGACGTTTATTTTATCGGATATATAGCTGGTTTGTGTGCTGTTATCGGTCATATTTTTCCCATATATTACGGCTTTAAGGGCGGTAAGGGAGTTCTTGTGGGAGTATCGGTATTTATTGTTATCGACCCTATAGTTTTCGGCATACTGATACTGATATTTGCGTTGATACTTGCAGTCAGCAGATATGTGTCTCTTTCATCGATTATCGCAACAGAGCTTTGTCCGGTAGTGACATTTCTGGTGCGGTATTATATAGAAAATGAAACCTTGAATTTATCAATTTTATATGCCGTCATGACTTTACCCATATGCGCTATAATAATTTTAATGCATAGAAGCAATATGGCAAGGCTCAGAAACGGTACTGAAAACAGATTTTCATTTCATAAAAGGGAGAAATAATAATGGCAAAAATTTCAATTTTAGGTTCGGGCGGATTTGGAATGAGTCTTGCGGTTATGCTTAATAAGTTAAATCATGACGTTACCGTGTGGTCGGCCTTTAAAGAGGAGCTTGAAACAATCAGAAAGGACGGCGAACACAGAGCAAAGCTGCCAGGGGTGAAAATTCCCGGGGAAATAAAGCTGGATAGCGATATTTCCTGTGTTTCCGGCAGCGATATAGTGCTTTTGGGTATTCCTTCGCCTTTTGTAAGGGACGTTGCGAAAAAAGCCGAAGACTATGTTACAGATAAAATGATTGTGGTAAATACCATCAAGGGACTTGAAAATGGGAGTCTGAAGATTATAAGCCAGGTCATACACGAGGAA
>CAMWXM010000200.1 GCA_947178195.1 uncultured Ruminococcus sp. | reverse complement strand
GCAAACCGCAGCATATAAACCATATTAAATTTCCCAGACAACTCATACTTACAGCACTCCACGTAATTAAAATAATTAGAAGTTGTTTTCATAGCATAACCCCACGTCTTTTTCTATGAGAACAACTTATATAAGCAATTTGCATTGCGCATCAATTGCCTATATTAATATTATATCATTTTTTATGGAAAAATCAAACATTTTCAAAAAAAATAAAAAAAAATTATTTACGAAACTAAATTTTTATGATAAAATGGTATTATAGATGTACAAAGGAGGAAATGGTTTTGATTTATGTGACCGGTGATATGCACGGCGAATTTTCAAGATTCAAAAGTAAAAAAATGAAGCAGCTTGAAGAAGGCGATACTCTTATTGTTTGCGGAGACTTTGGTTTTATATGGGACGACTCACGGCACGAGCATGCTCTGCTGAACAAAATCGGAAATTTAAAATATGATGTTGCTTTTGTAGACGGATGCCATGAAAATTTTGAGCTTCTGAGCCAATATGAGGTCATTAACTGGAACGGCGCTAAAGCTCAGCGGATAAGCGGAAATCTTATTCACCTTATGCGGGGTCAGATATATACTATAGAGGGAAAAAAAATATTAGCCTTCGGCGGCGGTCATAGCCAGGATTACGATTACAGAAAAACTCAGAACTGGTGGATACAGGAGCATCCGACCCACGAAGAAATTATTAATTCTATTAACAATCTCAGTGCTTATGATAATTATATCGATTTTATTGTTACTCATGAACCACCTGCTTCTCTCAAGGACTGTCTTGGCGTTGACGTTCTGCAGCGTCTTGAAATACATGCTTTTTTTGAGGACCTTATCAAGGCTTGTCATTATGAAAAATGGTTTTTCGGAAAATGCCATGCCGATAAATACATACCTATGAAATTTTATGCTGTTTTTGAGGACGTTCTGCCAATGTATGAAGAAGAACCGATTTAAGGCAATACCGCACAATTTTTGCGGTATTGCCTTAACGCTCTCCTCCCCTACTATTTGCACAGATGTTTTCAACAAATTCCGCAAAGACCGTTTCTGAAATGCATTTTTATTTTAACTTGCATTTTCTATTGATTGAAGCATAAAAAAATGATATAATATTTTTGTTGAACAAAATATCATTAAGGAGAGATAGACTTGAAAAAAATATTATCGCTTTTTACTGCTGCTGTACTTTCATCAGCAGTTTTTATGACCGCCTGTGAAAAACAGCGTTCCTCCGGTGCTAATTACAGCTTTGATTATGCCATGGTTGGACACCCTGTAAGCCTCGACCCTCAATTTGCTAACGACAAATGCTCCCTTGAAGTTATCGGAAATCTCTATACCGGACTTCTTGAAATGAACAATGACGGAACTTTAAAAAAAGCTGCTGCGGAAGATTATACCGTTTCGTCGGACGGATTGGTATATAATTTCAAGCTGCGCAAAAACTGTTACTGGTTTATAGATGAAAATAAAGATGAAGAAGTCAGCGATGACGAATGCTTCAGCGTTACCGCTCATGATTTTGAATTTGCATTCAAAAGAATTTTTAATCCCGAAACCTGCTCCCCTCATCGTGAAACATATCGCTGCTTGAAAAATGCGGAAGGTATTATCAACGGAAGTGCAGATTATAATACAATAGGCGTACATGCCCTGAGCGATACAGAGCTTGTCTTTGAGCTTGATTATCCCAGTACAGATTTTCTTAATTCTCTGACATTTACTCCAGCAATGCCCTGCAATGAGAAATTCTTTTATGAAACAAAAGGCAGATATGGTCTGGACGACCAATCAGTTATGTCAAACGGAGCTTTTTTTATAAGGCAGTGGTTTTATGATAAATATGGAAACGATAACTTTGTCTATATGCAAAGAAATCTGGCAAATAATGATTATGATACTATTTATCCCACCGCACTTAATTTCTATATGAAAGACACCTATGCCGACGCTCAGACGGCTTTTGAAAACGGTGAATCAGATGTTCTGATGTCTTTTCTTTGCAGCGATAAACTAAAAGAAGAAAATAATATTGAAACATACACTAATTATACCATTGGTATAATCGCTAACCCTTCAAATTCCAAATACGGAAATAAAAGCATACGCAAAGCACTTGCCTACGGTATTGACAAGGAAGCCTTTGAAGGGCAAATCTCCGAGGATCTGTCAAAGGCATACGGAATTATAGCTCCTGATATATGTACAGACGGAAATAAATACCGTAAGTTGAATCCGGACAAGCTTGCTTCCATTTTATTACATGATAAAAGCAATATTGAATATAATCCCGAGCTTGCAGTTTCCCATTACAATGATGGAATGAAGCAGATGAATCTTCAATCGCTGGACAATATAAAGCTTCTTGTACCGGAACAGCTCATGGATACTGAGTATCTTCACCTTGTGACACAGAGCTGGCAGACCCTTTTCGGATTTTATATCGGTATAGAAGAAGTACCGGAAGATGAATTTTATCAGCGTATTGAGGACGAAGAATATGCTCTTGCAGTATATCCCCTTTCGGGCGATTATAACAGTCCGGTTTCATTTATAAAAAAATTTGCTTCTAAAAATAATAATTTCGGATTTTCAAACCCTGAATTGGATAATATATTAAAGGAAATAGATAAATGTCCAGATGCTGCCAGCGCTGCTCAGAAGTGCCTTGAAGCAGAAAAAATTATTATTAACGAATTTTTGTTTATTCCGGTTTTCTATAAGTCGGAATATGAAATAATGAGCAATGGAAATCACGACATTAAATACGACCCGTTTACAAAGCAGTTACTTTTCAGACAAGCAAAATATTTTGAATAAAAATTATATATGTTTACAAGTAAAATTGTTGCAGTTTGCCTCTTGAATAATTTATCAACTTATGCTAAAATAAAATGTAACCTTATTATTTGCCATAATTATTTTCGGCAGAACCGGACAAAGCGTAATGTATATCATTGACAGCTTTGTGTATTTCCGGTATGCCTCATTTTGAAGGAGCGATATTTATGAAATTCAAAAAATTATTTGCATTCTTGCTTTCTGCTTCTATGCTCGTGAGCCTTTCGGCATGCGCAGACGATGATAAAGGCAGTTCTTCTGAAAAATCTGCGAGCATTCAGACCGAGACTGTTCCTGTTGATTCTGAAAAAGAAAAAATTGACAGTGAAATTTCTAATATGGAAAAAGATCTGAGTGAGGCTGTATCTGAACAGAATAAAATCAATAGCGAAATAGAAGAAAAGGAAGAGGAAGAATCGCAAGCAGACAGCGCAACGGCTTCTGATATGCAGTCCGCTATACAAGAACTTCAGAGAAATTACGATAACGAACATCCGGAAGAAACGATTATTCCAATGCTTAAAATGGGATTAGAGGTTTCATTTAAGGACAATATTGAAGTGACCTATGACGAAGCTGCTTCTAACTATATAATTAACGTATGGATGGACGGATTTGCAGATATGATAAAAATGAGTGGTACACAAACACTTGATAGCAATGTTACACAACTTGAATCCTCTTTTTCAACAATGGTAAACGCCGTACGTATGCTTGACAGCGATGCTAATGTTACCTTTAATTTTGTAAGCGATAAGGATAAAAACGAAATATTCTTTACATTTTATAATGATAAAATGACATATTCTTTTTTGGATAATCAATAAAATAATTTAAATTTAATAAAAAACAGGCTGCTGTATCATCAATCTGATGCGGCAGCCTGTTTCAAAGAAAATGAGGATAAATTATGACAGATTTTCTTGTTAAATTATTTGTAAAAGACTATGAAAATATAAACGAACCAACTGTAAGACAAAAGTATGGAACTCTTAGCAGTATCACGGGTATGATATGCAATATTATTCTTTTTTTGCTGAAATATATAATGGGTACTCTTTCAAATTCAATCTCTATAGTATCAGATGCTTTTAATAATTTATCAGACTGCGCAAGCTGTCTTGTAACACTTCTGGGATATAAAATGGCATCAAAGCCTGCCGATAAGGATCATCCCTTCGGACACGGAAGAATTGAATATCTGACCTCGCTTATTATTGCCGTACTTGTAATATTAGTGGGCATTGAATTGCTTAAAAGCTCGTTCACAAAAATAATTTCCCCCGAACCGTTACAATTCAGTTTTACCGCTCTGACAGCTCTTATTTTTTCTATTGCAGTTAAGCTTTGGATGTCATTTTTTAATACAAGGCTCGGCAAAAAGATCAATTCAACGGTAATGCTGGCTACCGCTAAGGACAGCCGCAGCGATGTAATAGCAACATCTGCTACGCTTATTGCTCTTGTTGCTTCCGTTTTTACAAAAAAGATTCCGGCAGATGGCATTATGGGAATTATCGTATCGATATTTATACTTAAAGCCGGCTATGAAATAGTAAAAGATACTGTCGACGATCTGCTCGGAAAGCCTGCTGATCCGGAGCTTGTGGAAAAAATAAAAAACTGCGTACTGAAAAATGAAAAAATGCTCGGTATCCATGACCTTGTTATTCACAATTACGGTCCGGGCAAAATGATAGGAAGCTGTCATGTCGAAGTGGCATGCAGCGAAAATATTATGACCGTTCATGATATAGTGGACGATATAGAAAGAGAAATTTTTAAACAGTTAAAGGTTTTAATGACAATTCATATGGACCCTATCGAAACTGACGATAAACGTACCAATGAAGCCAAAAAACTTATTTTAAAAATAATCGATCATATCGACCCTTCTCTTAGTATTCATGATTTCAGAATCGTTCAAGGAGATTCTCATACAAACCTGATTTTTGATATAGTAGTCCCCTATGAACTAAAACTGGATAATGATACTATCAAAAATCTTATTGATGAAAAGCTTTCTCATGAAAAAACAAAATATTATACTGTGATAGTCTTTGACAGAGAGTATAATTAATACTAAAATAATCCCTGTGAGGTACGCTTCATTTATTGACGCCGCACAGATTTTTAATGACTTTGCACTCCATGTGTACTCGCTTATCTGACTGCATTTTTTTAAAACAAAAAAAATTTCAAAAAATTTCAAAAAAAGACTTGACATTTTCTTCATTATCTGATATAATATTAAAGTACTCGAAAGAAGTAGTAATCTTCTTGATGAGTATACATAATTGCGAGTGTGCTGGAATAGGCAGACAGGCACGTTTGAGGGGCGTGTGTCATTGGCGTGCGGGTTCAAGTCCCGCCACTCGCACCAGAACCTCAGCTTAATGCTGGGGTTTTTATTTGAATATTGGAAAGATGGCTGAGCTGGTCTAAGGCGCACGACTGGAACTCGTGTATACGTTAATAGCGTATCGAGGGTTCGAATCCCTCTCTTTCCGCCAAAATACGTCGTTTGCAAGTTTTTGTGAACGGC
>CAMWXM010000199.1 GCA_947178195.1 uncultured Ruminococcus sp. | reverse complement strand
TTCAAAATTAGGGGTCGCAAGTGTGGAATCGTGCGTAAAATCGGCATATTCTTAGAAGTCGTAAGAGAAAAAGGAGTAAGTTTATGGCAAAACAAAAAATTGCTGTATATTTTCAGCCGGAAACAATTAAAAAGATTGAACAAGAGTACCATGAGGATAACTGTTCATCGAAAACGGAATTTATTGAGAAAGCCGTCAAGTTCTACATCGGCTATCTTAGTCAGCGGGAGGAGGTAAATTATCTCTCCCCTATGATAACGGAAACGGTGAAATCTCAGATCAAAGGCACAGAGCAGCGGCTTGCAAGATTGATTTTTAAAGTGGCTGTCGAGCTTGGAAAGCTATCTCATATGACCGCCGCACTCAACGATGTAGACGATGAAACATTGAAAAGTTTGCACGCTATGTGCGTTACAGAAGTCAGAAAAATCAATGGCATTATCGATTACGAGAACGCTGTTGCATATCAGCAAGATTAAAAGTTGGAAAGGAAAATTTAAAATGCTCAATTTAATATTCACAAGAAAATCAAATGTAAGGACATCAGGGAGGGCGATAAAAATATGTCAAGACCTAAAACAATACCCAAAATCAATTCAGTTGTTGTCACCTACAACGGCGATAAAAAATCATTTGAAATGTTCATTGAGTCCTTGATTCTGGACTATTTAAATTCATGTAGTATAGCTAAGTCTGAACCTCAAAGTTTTATTGGTAAGGTAGAAAATAATATAAAATCGGCGTGATTGCTGGACTTTATAAGGCAGTTGTGATATGGTTGTCGTAGCGCCAAACAAGGTGCTGCGACTGCCAAAGGAGGTTGATAAAATGAGAGCATGGCTATATTACAGATTATCTAAAGTTAAATCCGTATAGATATTCTTCGGGAATTTTAGTGCTATCAATCTTTGATTGTTTACTAACAATTTCAATAATATCATCAATTGACGATTGACAAATATTGATGTTATCAATAATAAAATACAGTCCTATATTTATCCATGAAATTCGGGTGTAATATATTTTTTCATTTGTTTTATCAACAGCAATTAAATATTCATAACTGTTACCTTTGAATGTTACAATTACAAATCGACTTTGGGTATGCCGTTTGAATGAATATTTTCCAATTGTTATAGGGTGGTTATATTTTTCATAATGTGTAGGTTTATATTCAATAACATCATCTGGAACTTTTTGATAACTTGAGTCTTTTTTGCAACTGGGAATACCAACATAATATTCGCTCATATCATCTAATTTCAATGCAGCAACTGGATTCGAAGCGATATCAAGATTATAATAATAATTGTTATTTGTGTCAACATAAGAAAAAATTTTTCTATATCCCATTAATTTTGTTATATAATTTGGGAACAGGACAATGACCATAAATATAATATGTATCTGTTGATTGCCTTTGTATGAGTATGATCCAACGATTTCTTCTTCTATGACTGTCATACTGAATACTGTGCATTAATTCAAAATGTCTGTTGTTAACATCTAAACTTATTGTTTTAGGACAGTTTCTTAAATACGTTTTTAGTTCACTATATTCATCACAATTTAGTTGTACTAACTCCTTAATAAATTCTCTTGTCTTAAAGCGTTTGTTACAAAAAAGCCGATTAAAATAATTAATGCTATAGCCGTTAATTTTTGTAAATACTTTCAATGCTTCTAATAAAGCTTCTCGACGTTTCATATTGCCCTGTTGTGCCCATTTGGATACTTTATCTGTAACTACTGAATTTAAATCCCCTTTGCATATTTTTATTAATTCTTCGAAAATAGTTGGGTGATTTTCAATTTCAACAATTGCTTGCTTTAGTTTGATATCTGCCATAATAATATCGTATTCTGGAATTGTATCCAGAAAAAAGTCTTCGTGATTTCCCCTGATAAATACACAAGACTCTTTGTGTTTCATCATATAACGAATGATTTGAATTCCGCCATATGCACCATCAATTGCATCTCCTAATAAATATAGTGTATCTTTCTTGTAATCAAATTTTATTTTTTCAAGAATCATTGAAAAAAGGTCAAACCTTCCATGAAGATCACCAATACAATATATTGACATAAAAAACACCTCACATTAATATAGTTCTAATTTATCAAAACAATAATAAAAGCCTTGACATAAAATTTGAGATAAACGGTGATTTTAACACCATATCAAGCATACCTATTAAATCGGAAAATTAATTAAAAATTGCATAAAGTTTAAGGCTGTAAGCAACCAAATACTTACAGCCTTTTTTGTCGTTGGTGCGGATAACAGGAGTTGAACCTGCACCGAGTTGCCCCGACTGGCACCTGAAGCCAGCGCGTCTGCCTATTCCGCCATATCCGCACATAATATTCATTTAATAAAGTAATCAAGAAATTTTATAAACTCTCAATAACCAGTTAATATTATATCACATTTCCGCCTGCTTGTCAATATATTTCTAAAAAAAATCAAAGTTATTCATTATTTCATATTTTCGTTAGATTGCAAATTTTTTCCTAAAAGTTGAAGTATGCGTATCCGGGGTAATCTGGTACAAAAATCAAGTCAGATAAGTAATAAAAATTGTTCAAAATAACCATTTGAAAAAAATAAAAAAATATGCTATAATTATATTAAACCGAATAAGAAACGACACAAGTTATACCTATGGTATGTAAATCTGATTACGGTACGAAAATCGTGATTTATACCATAGGTATAACTTTTTTTTTCAAAAATATTTTTAAGGAGAATTTTTTATGCCAAGAAACCAATTTGAAAGAATGATGTTCGCACTTTTGACCGTAATTATAACCGTACACGCCTATGTCTTTTACAGCCTGTACGTTGTAAACGGTTCAACACTTATTGAAATCAACCAGACAAACAGTGTACTGTCAGCAATAAACGCACAGGGCGGAGTATATATGTTCGGTCGTTTTATGCCGATATGGGTTGTTGTGATCGTAGAATTTCTTTTTGCATACGTTCTTGAATGTCTTGTGGGAAGTCCCTGTTCATTTAAACTCGCATGCAAAGTGTTTGACCCGAAGGAAACACACCCTGTACTTTTTGAAACTGCGATTATCTGCGCAACTGTTGGAATCATGTGCCCTGCAATGAGCTTTATTGCCGCATTGCTCTATTATCCGTACTATGAGGGATTCAACTGCATCACACTTTTGGCAAATTGGTTGAAGCTTGTCTGCTTTAATTTTCCATTTGCATTCTTCACCCAGCTTTTCTTTATTCAGCCTTTTATCAGAACCTTATTCAAGGCTATTTTCAGAAGAAAAGAGAATGCCTAAAGACAATACATACAAAAGTATCCCGACAGTCCTTGCGTCCGGGAATATGCACGATCTTTTTGTTCGGGCAGCAATATCAGAAAGGAGCGTACAAATATGGAATATCAGACTGGTAATTATGTTGTTTACAATGGAGCGGAAATATGCCGCATAGGCGAAACTGTCAAGAAATGTTTTGACGGAGTAAATGAAAACAAATATTACAAATTATACCCTAACGATTCCAAAAGTACTTATTATGTACCGGCGGACAAAATCGAAAGCAGTGTTCGCTCTGTACTGACTAAAGAACAGCTTTCAAAGCTTATTAACGAGCTTTCTGACAGCAGCACCGAATGGATCTCGGACCGCAGCGAGCGAAAGGACGCATTCTCAGACGCAATAAAAAAAGGGGACTACAGAAGAATTTTTTCCCTTATGAACGGTATCTATATGGAAAAGAACAATAGTGAGAAAAAAGGAAAGCAGCTTTTAAATTATGATAAGAGAAATTTTGAACTGGCTAAAAAAATATTCCAGAGCGAAGTCGCAATCGCTTTTGAAATAAGTCCTGATGAGGCGGAGGAGTTAATTAAAAAATTACCTCAAAAAATTTGACTACGTATCATTGGTCAGGTTGTTTTCCGAGCCTTCAAAAGTCATATGAGCGGAGTAGATGCAAAAGAAAATTTTTTTAAAAGTAGGTTGACATACTTTATTAAATATGGTAAAATAATAAAAAAGGAGCATGCCGATAGATGGTCGCTTCTAAGTGTAAACCGCTAAGTGGTAGCTTGGGCGGTTTATTTCTTTATGTTCTTGATTATCTCGTTGATAATAACAAGAAACAGGAAAATCATGTCAATCTATAAATCATTTAAGGAGAATTCAAAATGAAATTAAAGCAAAAAATAATAAGTGCTTTTCTGGCATCTGCCTGTACTATTTCGCTATGTGCCGGAGCAGTAACCATAAATCTTGCGGCGATAAACATCAGCGATACTATGCGTTATGGCGATCATCTTTCTTATATACAGATAGATGGGGACGCAGACGGGACTTTTGATTATATTGAAATTTCAAAGTGTGATAAATCGGCAGAAAAAATAACAATTCCTGATGAAATTGACGGTTTGCCTGTGACTTCAATAGGAGATGGAGCATTTGAAGATTGTACAAGTTTAGTAAGTATAAAAATATCGGACGGCGTAGAATCTATAGGAACAACTGCTTTTTACAATTGTTATCGTTTAACAAGTATAGAAATACCGGACAGTGTAACATCTATAGAAGAAATGGCGTTTTATGCATGTACAGGTCTGACACATATAACGATGGGAAAAGGTGTGGCCACAATAGAAGAAAACGCATTTTACCGCTGTACAAAACTGACAAGCATAAATATACCTGCCAGCGTAATGTCGATTAAAAATTTAGGATGTACAAGTTTAAAAAGCATAAATGTTGCGGCAGATAATAAAAATTACAGCAGCATTGACGGTGTGTTATTCAGTAAAGACAAAACAATAGTAATAGAATATCCCGCCGCTAAAACAGACGCTGAATTCACTATTCCCAATAGTGTAAAGCAAATAGGTAAAAAAGCATTTTATTATTGTACTGGCTTAACAAGCGTAAAAATGGGAAAAAACGTATCTTCAATAGGAAATCATGCATTTTGTAATTGCGCAAATTTAGCAAACATAGAGCTGCCCAGCCGTGTAAAATCAATAGAACAAAATACCTTTTGGAATTGTGCAAGCTTATCAAGCATAGAGATACCTGACAGTGTGACGTCAATAGGAACAACGGCATTTTTTGGGTGTACAGACTTAACAAGCATAACAATATTGAATCCTGATTGTAATATTTATGATGCTGGTAGTACTATTACTAATGGATACGACAGTAATAAAGATTATTATTTCAATGGTACTGTTTATGGTTATGAAAATTCAACAGCTCAGCAATTTGCAAACAAATATGGATATAAATTTGAAAGCTTAGGCGAAAAACCGCTTCATATAAAGGGCGATGCTAATGATGACGGCAAGCTTAACATAAGAGACGCAGCATTTATATCAATAGCATGTGCTAAGGGACTTTATGACGATATAC
>CAMWXM010000198.1 GCA_947178195.1 uncultured Ruminococcus sp. | reverse complement strand
GATTTATTGCTGTCCATATCCGAAACGGATAAATTTTTTGTTTTAAGATCTTTTTGTCTTATAAGATACTTCTGAAGCAAAACTGCGTCTGAAATACCTACACGATTGTTAAGATTAACGTCTCCCAGCGGATAATTACCGTTTTCAGGCTCTTCGCCCCATACGTTCATATCGTCAACATACGCTGTAACCTTATTCGTAAGAGCCGCTGCATCGTTGTCATCCTCAAAGCTTATCAGGTCGGAATAGCTGTAATCGTTTTTGGAATCCCATACTGTATCGTATGTTTCGGGATTCATTTTGTTTAAAAGTCCGAACTGGAAAACACGGCTTCCATAAAAATTACAGTTTTCCCATGAAATTTCAACATAATAGGTTCCATTATCGTCAAATTTTATCGGATCAGAAATATGCGCCTGATTTTTACCATCGGTAAAGCTTTTTTCCTGATCATAGTCCAATCGTGTTTCTATAAAGCTTATATCTTCACCCTTAGCAATCTGTTCGCTGATATTAAAATAATATCTCACCTTCAGATCGTCTATAAACTTAGGCGGATTTGTAGTCTGATTGTGAACAACAATTTTCACCTGAAGTCCTGCGTCAGTTTCCTGCGCCTTACCTGCCGTTACATAAACGCCCTTGGAATCGTCCTTTGCTCCGGGTTTATTCACCGACATGTCAAAATCCTTGATTATATAATTTTTATCGGCAAGCTCTTTGTCCTTTGCACCGTAAAAACTGTAAAGTCCTGCCAATGCTCCGGTAAATCCTGCGTTATAATCGTCTGTTACCTCATTATAAATATAATCCTTGGTTTCATCATGATGATAATCGTCTGCGTCTGGTCCACCTACCAGTGCGCCGTAAAGAGTATGGGTCTGGTATTCAGCCGGATCCTCCATGCTCTGAGTTGCCGAACAATGGGCGGCTCTGTGATGGGGGAATGTGGCGTAGCTATTTTCGTATCCCACCTCATAGGCATAGTTCATGGGATTATCGCCCAGAATATATTCCATCTGTCCTTTTGCCCATTCCGCAAAGGTCATATCGCCAGTTTCCTTAGCATAAACCATTGCGCACATCTGAGCGGCAGTATTATATCTTGCCGAGCCATAGTCGTTGAGCATGCCGAAACCTGCAGGAGTTTTCTTTAAAAACGCTCCATCTGCTGTGGGAAGATCCTTTATTTTATCTGCAGTAATATTGGTGTTCCATAAAAGGTCGTCCGGACCAAAATATTTATGAGATGTTACAGGCACATCAAATTCAGCCTCTGCCGCTTCATCGGGATTCATACCCGACCAGAACTCCAGATTCCAGCGGAAAATATACCAGTCTCTTGAAATATTGGTTACAGGAGCAAGCTTTGCAAACACTCCGCCCCATACGGTATCCCAGCAATGTACCCAGATATTCTGCCAGCAGTTTCCGGTATCGGAAATTATTCTTTTCATATATCCGGTATAAGGATGCGCTCCCATTTCACCACTGACCGTTTCATCTACGGCAATTATATCGTCAATATAGTCATAATTTTCAGTACAGTAATAAAGCCATACCGCTGCCCATGCAAGCTCGTCATAGTCATAACTTGAAGTATAAAATCCGCCATCATAGCCAAGGCTTGTAACGGTCAATGAATCGTCGCCAAGGTCGCTATGAGTTTCAACCGCAAAATCGTAAAGCGCAATAGCGTAATCGAGGGATTTTTTTGCGTATGCAGGGTCGGTATCTTTGAAATTGAGATAATTTATGGCTAAAGAAGCGGCTGCTCCTGCGCACTGGTCAGAAGCAGGGGTTTCAGTAGTTGCAAAATATGCTGGTCTTTTAACAGCGCATGAGGAAGAAGCAACATAAGTGTCGTCTACCTGAAGTTCTGGCGCACACCAATAATTGTGGTCGTTGTTTCCCTCGCCTACCTGATAGCAGTAGGCTACTATTTTTCCATTTTCGTCACGAAAGGTCGCTTTTAAAAAATAGTCATTTATCCATCTCAACTCATCTTCAACATGCTTCTGTAAGCCTGCTTCGATGTATGCGTCACGGAATTCGTAATATCCCCAACCCACAGTAGAAGCGGAATAGCTTCCCGGAAGCCCGAATTTAACATGGTCTCCGGCATCATGCCAGCCGCCAGTAAGGTCTACACTTCCATTGCCGTCAGGGTCAAGGTATTTTTTGTTTTTAGCGATAAATTCATCGCTCATGTTAGTGCCGACATAAAGTCCTTCCGCAGCGCTTGCGCCTCCGTCGCCCTTGCCGCTGTCCTGAACAGCGTCTGTTTCGACACCGCCAGTGTTCATATGTACAAGAGGTATTTCCATATCCTTTACATGGCAATCGCCTCTCCAGGAATAATATCCGTCCTCAGCGACCTCATTTCCGCATTTGTTTGCATCGTAAAAACACAGCGCAAGCTGTAATGCCTCAGCAAAATTGTCATAATTATTGGGATTTTTTTCGTCAATATGAAACGACCCTACCGGAAAAGCTGATGCTGACAAAGCAACTGCTGCGCAGGTAAACGCTGAAAGCATTTTTTTTAAAAGATTTTTTTTCATACAATTCTCCTTTGCATATTTTAGCCTATGGTAATATATTAGCATACTATACAAAAAACGTAAAGACCTTTTTTTAGGATACGACTAATTTTTGGCTGTTTTTGCTTAATAATCGTTTTCCGATTTGTACGAATTCAACTAAAAAATTACAAATAGAACCGCCCCGACTAATTGTCAGGGCGGTCAAAGAAATTATTTTTAAAGAGCAAATTAATTAATATTTGTCATCGTCAAGACTGATGGAAATTTGCTGAGAGCCTCTGCTTGGAGCAGCTGTAAAGCTTTCTTCATTATTTCCTGCCTGATAAGAATTTTTAAGCTTGAACTGTGAAATTTCTTCCTGGAGCATCTGAGCCTGACCTGAAAGTTCCTGGCTGGCAGCTGCAGATTCTTCAGAAGTAGCAGAGTTTGTCTGAACAACTGATGAAATCTGTTCCAGACCAATTGTGATCTGATTGATGGATTCAGCCTGTTCATTCGAAGCTTCCTTAATCTTCTTGATAGTCTCTACTACCATTTCAGACTGAGCCTTAACTGCTTCCAGTGCGTTTGCAGTTTCCTGAGCGATTTCCATACCCTTGCCAACGCTTGTAACAGAGCCATCGATAAGAAGTGTTGTCTGCTTAGCAGCGTCAGCACTCTTTGAAGCAAGGTTTCTAACTTCGTCGGCAACAACTGAGAATCCCTTACCTGCTGCACCTGCTCTTGCTGCTTCGACAGCTGCATTAAGAGCGAGGATATTTGTCTGGAATGCAATATCGTCAATAACCTTAATAATCTTGCTTATCTGAGTTGAGGATTCGTTGATATCCTGCATAGCATCCATCATCTGATGCATAAACTGGTTAGAGTTTTCAATTCCGTTTTGAGATTCCTGAACGTAATCACTGGCAATGCCAACATTCTTTGCGTTTTCATTAACCTGTTCGGAAACAGACATAATCGAACTTGAAAGTTCCTGAATCGAGCTTGCCTGTTCGGTTGCGCCCTGTGAAAGCGACTGAGCCGCAGTTGCAACCTGTTCTGCACCTGAATTGACCTGTTCAGCCGCAATGTTAATAGATGAAAGCGTATTATTAAGTGCGCCTGAAATCTTATTAATAGAACTTTTGATGCTTTCAAAATCGCCGACATAATCGCGAGTTACTTCTTTGGTCATATCGCCGCTTGCCATACGTTCCATATGTTCAGAAATATCGTTGATGTAAACCTGGAGATTTGAAAGGGTTTCGCTAATAGATTGTCCAAGCATTCCGATTTCATTGTTAGGTAATTTTCCAACCTGAGCGCTGAGATTACCATGAGCCATTTCGCCGGATACAGTTACCAGATTGTTTACAGGCTTAACAACGTTTGATTTAACGAATATGATAACGAATACCGTAGCTGCAGCAGCCGCTATAATTGTAACAACAACGCAGATAATAATAGCCTCTAAAAGTTCGGCATAAATTTCAGAAATATTGATTCCTGCAAAGATAGCGCCGACAACATTATTGTTTTCGTCAAAAATAGGAGAATACGCAGCCATATAAGGATTACCGAAAATTTCAGTATTGCCCTGATAATGTTCTTTGTTCTGGAGAACTGCTTCAGCAATATGACTGTCCATTTCAGTTCCTATCGCTCTTTCAGTGCCGTTCATAACGGTGGTATTAAGTCTTACATTGTCCCTAAAGATAGTAAATTCGGAATCCTCGTCGCCCTTTATTTCGTCAAGAAGCGATGGGTCTGAAAGGTCATATGTAATAGTAACGGCGCCTATAACAGTTAAACCGTCTTCGCCAAATATTGGTGCTGTAGCTCTTGCACCGAGAGGGATGGTTTCACTTTGTGAAACTCCTACTGGAGTATTTCCGTTCAGAGCTTCCTGAATGTAGCTCTGATTAGCCATTGAATCGCCTTTTTCTTCGGAATAATAACGTGAAATGACCGTACCGGTTTTGTCAAGTATGGTAATTTTATCTGTCGTCATCAGAGCCTCGTCATGAAAGCTGCCGACAATGCTCTTAATTCTTTCAGAATCTCCGCTAATCACAGACTCTTTAAGCTGGTCTGTTTTGGAAAGCATAACCGCGTTCTTTTCACCCAGAGTAAGAAAGTTTGACACATGATCTTCAACGATACGTATATTATCCTTTACATGATTGGTAGTACTAAGACTTATAATGCTGTATAACATCATAAATACGGTAAGGAACACTATTGCAGCAGCAACTACTACGCAAGTAACAGTCATGAGGGATAACCTTGTACCGATTTTTTGCTTTTTCATTAAAAAATCAACTCCTATATAATTAATTTATGATTTTAATATCAATATTATAACACAGCAAGGCTTCAATGTCAATGATTTTTCGTCAGGAAATACATATAAAACTCCGAATTAAACATATTTTCGTATATTACTATTAAATACGAGGGGGGATTATAGTACATTTTGCACTAAAGATTATCTGTTTTATTTAATTTTCACTGTTTTTAAGCCTTAAATTTAGGCATGATGTATAAAATTACATAAAAAATCAAATAACTATAGAATTTTCAGAAACTTTATGATATAATTAAGTATACATGAATTTTATTTCTATTCTAATATAAAATGTGAGGTGAAGAAATTGCCGGAGATTCTATCCCAAAGCCAGATCGACGAACTGCTGAAAAATCTGGGCAACTCGGATAAAGGTTCCCTCGACTCGCTGGAGAACAGTCTTAACGAAAAAAAGGTCAAGGTCTATAATTTTAAGGCACCGAAAAAATTTACAAGAGAACAATTTAAAACGATTCGCAATATATATGAATCTTTCTCAAAGTCTCTGTCTTCATATTTAACATGCCTTACCACTGTCG
>CAMWXM010000197.1 GCA_947178195.1 uncultured Ruminococcus sp. | reverse complement strand
TCATAACACCGCAGATTAAGAATAAATACAACAAAAAACATCGGTGCCATAGACAGGAACATAAGCTGCATTTTAAGGTTTTTAAATGTTTTCATTTCATATATCACCATATTTTTCTTTATATTTTATTTTAGATACAATCTCATCAACAAGTTCATAAACTGTAGTGCATGCAATCATTTCAGAAGGTTTGTACTTTCCATTTCGTACTTGTTCCAAAAGCCTTTGTTTCGCTAACTGTATAGCTTTTCTTTCATTTCCGCAATCACACAGTTTGTGATATATGTTGCTATCAGATTTTACATATTTCCTGCCTGTATGTTTCCTAAAACAGTCTTCAAATCCGTCACAGCAGGCAGTAGAAGTTTGAAAATGCGGCATAACACCGAAATATGCGTAGAACCAAATTTCAATGCATGGATTAGACCAACCAATATGTATACCCGATCTTTCTGCCTTTGCAATTATCTCGTCAAAATCTTTTACCTCATCTCTATCAAATACTATCCAAACTTCACCATACTGAGGATTTAATGCAGCAAGGCTTATAGCTTTATCGACCAAATCAACAGTTTTTGACTTAACTACCTTGATTACTAAATTATTTTGTACAGACTGCGGAATTGAATCTCGCAGTCCGTACATATAATTTTGCTCAGTTTCTTTGGTATCTGTAACTATAAAATAATATCCCAATTTAGGAACACGTTTTGAGAACCTATCTCTACTTTTCCTTTTTTTGCTTCTGTCTGCCTTACTCAAAATTATTCCTCCTTAAACATATTAAGCACCTTTAATGATGGAATAGCTCCATATCTGCCAAGAAGATAATTTTTCTCATAATTTTCATCCTTTCTAATCTTAATACCGTCTTCATCAACAAAATCTGCAAGCGAATATAACGTGGAAACCCCATCTTTATCCTTTTCAGTAAACCATATCTCATCTCTACGGAGCAGTTCTTTGCTTAATTGCCATGAATCATGAGTTGAAAATACAAGCTGTGCATGATTGGTATTTATTGTCGAATCCAAAAAAGTGATAATAAAACTCCTAACAAGCAATGGGTGAAGCCTTGCATTTAGTTCATCAATAAAAAGTACACTGCCTGTTTCTAAAACTTCATTCAGAACCGGATACAAAGAAAACATTTTTAATGTTCCCGCAGATTCATTATTAAGAGGAATTGATGCCGTATCATTAGAGTTAATCATTTTATGAACTGCTTCAATTTTAAAGCGACCATCTTTATCCTTATCATCCGGAAATTTTTCAATGTTAAAATCCACAATAGAACTGTCAAATGCTGATAAATATTTAACAACGTTTTTTCTGACATTTTCATCAGTATCAAAATTTTCGGGCATAAGTCGTGACATCATAAGATTTTCAAGGGGCTCTCCAAAATCTGCAAAATTCAGATTAACAAACCAATCCCTTACGAACTTAAGTTTGGCTATTTTCAGCTTAGCACCCAATGAAACAATTAATGTCTCTTTTTCAAGAGATACTTTAATATTCCCGATAATTTTCGTTGGAAGACCAGACAAATCCAATTCATTATCCAATATATTTCTGTAAAATATTGTTTTAAATTTACCTCTTGAAGATTTGGAAGCATAGTTAAGCCACTCTTCCGCTACGCCGTTTTGGTTTAAAACAAACCCATAGTTATATGTTTTGGCACCATGCTCCTCACCATCTATGAAATAAACTTCAAATGTTGATGCAGCATTTGCACTGTTGCTATCAAACAGAAATGGTGTAGGTTTCAACAAGCGACCTTTATTTTTTTTATCAACAGACTCTCCGCCAAATGCAAAGGACTGTTCAACGTACGCTGCCATAAACCTAAAAGCTTCTTGAACATTTGATTTTCCACTTGCATTTGCGCCAAATATTGCAGCAACAGGCAAAATTTTTTCATTACCTATGCTTATCACTCTATCAGAGAATTCGCTTATTTTTGTAGCTGTTAAGTCCAATGTGACATCATCTCTGAATGATTTATAATTTTTAAAGTTAAACTGTAATAACATATTAAATCCTCCTTATTTAACTATATTATACACCATTTTCCCCAAAAGTCAACATCTAAATGAAAAAAAAATTCATTTAGATGTTGACTTTGCGTATAATTAATCATTTTTAAACCAAATTGTTATGAACATTTGTGTCAATCTGATGATTTTAGAGAGACGGTATACAATATCAACATAAGATAACTCTTTATTATCGTATGTTAGGAGATTTGAAATGAATAGAAAAATTCAGGAAACAGAAGAACTAATGCCAATCGTACGAAATAAACTCATGGAAAAAGGATTGATAGACCCCGACGAAAGAATAAGGCTTATCGCATGTCATGATATAGTATTGGATAATGCACCAAGAAATCATTATGTAATACAGTGCAACGAAACCGGAAGCAAGTTTTTTCTGAAACTGCAAAAAAAGGTGGATAATATCATACACTGCGCTGAATACATTCAAGCCATTTGTCAAAATGAAGATTACGAGCTGCCTCATGTACTTGTTTCTCCATTTTCATTTCATAATGATATGTTTTTTATCACGAATTATGTGGAGGGATACGACCTAGAGACACTTGACTCAGAGTTATCCGATACACAATGGAAAAAGGCAGCCGAGGACATTCGCCAACAGCTCATGCTGTTGGCGGATATACATACGCCGTTTTATTCAGAGCATAATAAATTCTTTACTGACGGGTATCCTGAAATGTTTAGGAAAAAGCTGCAGACACAAATTAAACATATATCTCTGACCGGTTATGACAAAAGTAAAATGCAGTTGGCATATAATAATAGCCTAAGAATACTAAATAACAGTACATTTTCAGAGCCATCGCTTATACACATGGATGTAAAGCCCGCTAATATCATCTTTGACCCTAAAACAGAAAAGGCTGTGCTTATAGATTTCGAGTTCGCGCGCTTCGGGGATCTGGATTATGGTATTGTTCAGGTGCTTCTGACGCAGTTCAATTCATTTTCTGACAACTATAAAAAAAAGATGTTTCCCGTGCTCACTGATGGACTCATCACATTCAGCCAGGCATGCGAAGCACCGAAACTCCGAGTGTATCTGTGGTATCAGACCATGTGCAATATTATATATTATTATAATCATAACACCCAGTGTCCCAATGAGATGAAAAACATATATGAAAATATGCTCAGCCTGCTTTCAAAGGAGTAAATCATGATAAAATATTCTGTTATAGTACCTTTTCACAGCAATTCAAACCTGCTTTCCATGTGCATATCCTCGCTTGAGAAAGCCCTTGATCCGTCTGAAAGCGAGATCATCGTTGTTGATAACAATTCCAGCGGCTCACAGATACCGGCAGATTTGAATGTACAAAAAAGGTGCAGAGTGATCTCAATTAAAGAGAACCTGATGTACCCTCGTGCAATAAACTTTGGAGTCGAAAACGCCAAGGGAGAATGCCTGATTTTCTGCGACGCTGACACCTGCGTGACAAAAGGATTTGAGACCGGGCTTACTGATGCGCTTAATGACGACTCCGTAGGATATTCGTCTGCAAAGCTTCTTAATATGTACACAAACTGCATTCAGGAATTCGGAATAGTTTCCAGCTATTACAATTTCCCACACCCTTACGCAGGCAGACCGGCATACTTTGAACTGACATCAAAGAACCATTCTCCTTTGGCGGGATGTGCAGCTTGTTCAGCGATCAGTCGCGAGCTTTTTCTGCGAGCGGGAGGATTTGATGAAAAGCTGGTTCACTCCTACTCGGATATTGATCTGTGCATAAGGTTAAAAAATATGGGATATAAAACGGTGTGCGTGTCAGACGCAATAGCGTATCACTGTGGTTCTTCCACGACGGGAAGCGGCATGGGCCCCAGTCTAAAGGAGGACACCAAGGGAATTTTCACTGCCAAGCATCCCGATATCCCCGTATCGATCACAGAGTATATTGACAGAGCCTGCGAACTGATATCAAGAGAAAATCGGTATATAGACAGGAATTACTTTGTGTTGGATTGTTCAACAATCGCAAACTCAGATCTGTATATTGACAGAATAGTTGATAATCTGCACATTGACGAAACGGAAAGAGTCCGTTTTCCGTACCAACAGAGAGATGCCGCATGCGTCGACTATCTGAATTTCATTCCTTTTTTCATTCGCGAATACAAGGTGCCATTTTTGTATTTTGTCGATAATTTCAACTCATTTAAAAACAACTCCCTTTGGAAAAGTTGCCGGGAAGGTCGCAATGATATTGTTGCTGACCGGAATGCCAACATCGAATTCATGACAAATATCATATAATCAAATGTTCGGAA
Organism: uncultured Ruminococcus sp.; assembly: GCA_947178195.1. Lineage (GTDB taxonomy): Bacteria > Bacillota > Clostridia > Oscillospirales > Ruminococcaceae > Porcipelethomonas. Next base: position 1,073 of record CAMWXM010000197.1, on the reverse strand, counting down.
AATCGATGTCCTGTATGGTAAAATAACTTCTAAAATATTTAATGCCGTTGGAAGTCCTATTGCCTGATAGATAATTATTAAGGCTGCCCCAGAAGTCTTGATTCTTATCCTGCGACTTAATAGATTCAACAATTTTTCTCATGGTGGAGTCCTCCGCCATTTTCGCTAGCCCGATCGGAAGAAATATCTCTCTTTTGATATCCTGTATGGAATTTCTCCTTATGCGCATAAACTGTTCAAAGGCTATGCGGATCTGACCTTGCAGGTCGATCTCTTTTTCAATGCCGGGGCATATTTTCATCAGAAAAGCCTTTACGCAGGAAAGCTTATAAATCCAGCCGCGCATATCTTTCATCAGTGCGTATTCTTTGGCTTCGTCAAGCAGTTCATATGCCGAACCGTATTCCTTCGTTTCAATGAGGATGTAAATTTCGATAAGATACAGCTTTATAACATAAAAAGGCGAATTACATTTCTCCCTCAAACTGATGACGGTTTTCAGAAGCTCATTTAGCTTGTCAGCCCCAGCGCTTGCCAGTTTCAGCTTCATATATTCCATAAGGATCAGATGATATTGCAGAGAAATAATTTTGTGAAGCTCATCTGTATCAAGCTTACGAAGATCATCGTATAAAGAATTCAGTATCGTGTCATTTAGAGAATGACCGTATACATAATACCTGTAAAACTCATCAATCAAAATCTGCATTTCGAGCTCGCCGGGATTCTCAGCAGCTGAGCAGAGTTCCATTGACTCTTTGTATAATGCATCAGCGTCGTTGTTGTAAGCACCGCCTAAAAGAACATTTGACTCTCTGTCAGCTGCTATTGCAGCCCTGTTTGAAAAATGACACAGCCAGTAGTTTTTTCTTTGCTTAGATAGGTGTTTCAGCGATTTGAATTTTTCTTTTACAGCATTGTAATTACGTTCGACTTCGGAGCAATTATAAGTGCTCAAAGCCCTGTCAAAATACTTCTTTATAAAAAAGGCTATTATTTCGATGCTATCGTTGTCAGTATCCCAGTCGTTCGATATGAATGTTTTCATTGCCAGGTCTAAGAACGAAAAGAAC
>CAMWXM010000196.1 GCA_947178195.1 uncultured Ruminococcus sp. | reverse complement strand
TACCTATATTATACCAAAAAAATTTTAAAATTTCAACTAAAATATATATTTTTATTTTTTTATATCCAATTTTAAATGTACCGGCATGCCGTTTTTCATAGGAACAAATATTTCTCCCTGAATAAGCGGCAAAAAGTAATCGCATGCTTCATCGGTAACGTTATTCCACTGCTCGTTTATCCATTTTTTTGGAAGCCGTTTTTCCTTGTTTGCAGCTTCGGCTACATCTACAGAAACAACATTACAGAAATAGGGAGCATGGCTAACTCGTTTAAACGCCATCATTTTACCCGTTTCACCTCTGAGAGCGGCATTTACTCCCTCTGTACCTATTCTGTAGGATTCTTCAATATCAGTTCTGGATGAAATATGCGAAGCGCATCTCTGCATTACGTTAAGCTCAATAGAGCGGACTTTACAGCCTATTTTATCTCTTACAAGCGTTTCAAGATATTTACCGATACCTGACAGATATTTATGTCCGAACGGGTCGTCAGCTCCCGGCTGGAAAGCCTCTGCCGCATATCCACCATTATCTGCCTTCATTCCCTCAGAAACAGCAGCGATAACAGTAGGATACTTTGCCATCTGTTCTTTTATATCCTTTAAAAATTTTTCTTCTGAAAATGTGCATTCAGGAAGATATATAAGATGCGGCGAAGATTCGCCGTTGGCATGAAGTACGCAGGAGGAAGCCGTAAGCCAGCCGGCGTCACGTCCCATAATTTCAACAATAGTGACTGACGGCACGTTATAAACCGAGCTGTCTCTTGTGATTTCCTGAAGCGTTACGGCAAGATATTTTGCAGCCGAACCAAATCCCGGCGTATGGTCAGTACACATCAGGTCGTTATCTATAGTTTTAGGAATACCAATAACCTTAATATCTATATTATTTTCTTTAAAGTAAGCCGAGAGCTTTTGTACGGTATCCATAGAATCGTTGCCGCCGATATAGAAAAATATACCGATGTCGTTTTTATTGAAGCAGTTAATTATCTTTTCGTAAATTTCACTATCGTCACTGACCGCAGGAAGCTTATAGCGGCAAGAACCAAGAAATGTTGATGGTGTGATTTTCAAAAGCTCAAGCTGTTCAGCGGTTTTTATGACCTCTTTCATATCTATAAGATTATTGTTGATAATACCTTCTATTCCGTTTACAGAACCGTATATCCTGTTTATTTTTTCGCTTAGTATAGCCTGTGAAAAAATTCCTGCCAGCGAAGCGTTGATGGCGCATGTAGGTCCTCCGGATTGTGCCACTGCAATATTCATACTGATCTCCTCTGCTGTTTTATAGAATCATTAAGGCATATTTTCAGCACAATATTTGTGCGGTATTGCCTTAATTTATATATTATCATAAATCGACGAAAAAAACAAGTATTATACGCAACAAAATTTGCAGCACATCTAATCGACATAGTTTTTAGAGGCAACATTAAAGGGACGCTTTTATTTGCAAAGCATCCCCTATTTTTTAAAAAGTGCATTTTAGTTAATGGCAATGCTCACATTCTCCAATTTCTCCTACGATTGGGATAGGGTCGATACCCTGTCTTGTATAATAATCGGAAAGAGCGGATTTAATAGCCTGTTCAGCAAGAACAGAGCAATGAAGCTTAACTGCCGGAAGTCCGCCGAGAGCGTCAACGACAGCCTTATTGGTAAGCTTTAGAGCATCGTCAATAGGCTTTCCCTTTATAATCTCTGTTGCCATAGAAGATGTTGCCACTGCTGCGCCGCAGCCGAAGGTCTTGAATTTTACGTCCTCGATAATTCCGTTGCTGACCTTAATATACATCTTCATAATATCCCCGCATTTAGCGTTTCCTACTTCTCCGATACCATCGGCGTCCTCAATTTCGCCTACATTTCTTGGATTTGAAAAATGATCCAGTACCTGATCACTATATAACATAATTTATACCTCCATAATTCATAATTTAACAGCTATATCTCCGGGAAGAATTTCTTTTCCCATATCGTTTACAATGTCTATAAGCATATCTGTTTCAAAGCCAGAGCTTATTTTATTCACTTCAACAAGAGTTGTGGTGATTTTTTTTATTTTTGCCTGAAGCTTGACATAATTTTTCTGCATATCAAAAATTTCTACATTATCTCTTGTTTTAAAAGAGCCGCTTTTGACCTTTCCACATATTATTGCGGAATTCTTGGCTATAATAAACGACCTTTTAATTACAAATACTGCTTTTTCGGAATTTTGCTTCTGAGCAATGTAACGGCGTTTTTTAACTTTTTTTCTTTTTCGTCGGATATTGATTATTTTTTTCTTTTTAATTAATTTTTCAAAAAGGAATTTCATTTTGAATTATCCTCTTTAATAATTTTTTCCCAGAGCGGCGACATATTACGGAGACGTTCTACAACTTCTGGTACTACTTTTACTATGTGATCAATATCTTCGTCTGTAGTTTCATCGCTTATAGAAAGTCTCAGCGATCCATGTGCCACCTCGTGTTTCAGTCCGAGAGCAAGCAGAACATGAGAAGGGTCGAGAGAACCTGATGTGCAGGCAGAACCGGAAGAAGCACAGACTCCGTTTAAGTCAAGCATAAGAAGCAGGCTTTCTCCCTCAATACCCTCGATTGAAATATTTACAGTTCCCGGAAGTCTTTTTACCGGGTCGCCGTTAAGCCTTGTATGAGAAATTTTTAATATTTCATTAATAAGTCGGTCTCTCTGACGAGCTGTTTTTTCAGCTCTTTTTAAAATATCGGTATTGGCGATTTCCATAGCTTTTGCAAGACCCATAATTGCCGGAATATTTTCCGTACCTCCACGTCTGTTTCTTTCCTGAGCACCGCCGTATATCAGATTTGTAAGAGGTATTCCTTTTCTTACATAAAGTGCGCCAACACCCTTCTGAGCGTGGATTTTATGACCCGAAATTGAAAGCATGTCTATTTTCTGTTTATGAACATCAATTTCAACATGTCCTACTGCCTGGACTGCGTCGGTATGGAAAATTACCCCTTTTTCACGGCATATTTCTGCAATTTCGTCAACAGGCTGTATAGTACCGATTTCATTATTTGCATACATTATAGTAACTATAGCTGTATCCTCACGTATAGCATTTTTTACATCTTCAGCCTTTACGATACCGTTATCGTATACGGGCAGATATGTTACCTCAAATCCCTGTTTCTCAAGAGCCTGACATGTATGAAGTACGGCATGATGCTCAAAAGCAGAGGTGATAATGTGTTTTTTTCCTTTTTTTGCAAGTCTTTCGCATACCGAACGAATAGCCCAGTTATCAGACTCCGAGCCGCAACTTGTGAAATAAATTTCAGAAGCTTCAGCCCCTATAGTTTTCGCAATTCTTTCCCTTGCTGTTTCAAGAGCCTTTTTTGCGCTTCTTCCCAAAGCATAAATGCTTGAAGCGTTACCGTATTCTTCGGTAAAATACGGAATCATTTCTTCTAAAACCGCCTTTGATACAGCAGTTGTCGCCGCATTATCGGCATAAATAAATTTTTTTTCCATATTTTATTCATTCCCTTTTTAAGTAAAATGTATTGTTCCGGATGTTGCCAGTTTTATTTTGCATTGGCATCTCTTTGCATTACCGCAAGACGATCACATCTTTCATTTTCAGGGTGACCGGCATGACCTTTGACCCAGACAAATTCTACCTTATGCTTTTTGAGAAGCGGTAGAAGCCTTTCCCATAAATCAACGTTTAAAGCAGGTTTTTTATCGGATTTGATCCAGCTTTTTTTCTGCCAGCCGTAAACCCAGCCTTTAGTAATGCTATCTACAACATATTTGCTGTCGGTAGTAAGCGTTACCTCACATGGTTCTTTGAGAGCGGATAATCCCGATATGACCCCCATCAGCTCCATACGATTATTAGTGGTTTCCGGTTCTCCTCCGGAAATTTCCTTTACATGATTGCCGAAGCGCAGAATTACGCCAAATCCGCCCGGACCCGGATTTCCGCTGCATGCTCCGTCAGTGAAAATTTCAACTTTTTTAATTTTATTCACCTGCCTTAATCCTTATGGCAATCTTTATTCAGTATTGCCTAATAAATATATTATAGCCTATTTTACAGATTTAAGCAAGTTTGTTGCACTATGTAAACAAAAAATTAGGAAGAAATTTTTTATATTGTTTTAATTAATATATTTATTTGAAATTTATAAGCAAATTTCGAATAGTAGATAAAAAATTTTTGTTAAATTAAGACAAAAAATTTAACATTTGGATTGTACAATATTGTATAAAAAAAGACTGCCAAAAAAGCAGTCTTTTGTAAAAACAGCGGCATAGATGTTTTTTTGTTATTCCGAGAAATTATGAGTCGGTTGCCCGTACAAGCCTTTCGTCTGAACGGAAAAGCAGCGTAATACACCAGAGCGCAGAAATTGCAACCAATATATATACCGCTCTGCTCAGCATTGCGTCCGTACCGCCGAAAAGCCATGAAACTAGGTCAAATTGAAAAATACCGACCAAGCCCCAGTTAAGTCCGCCGATAATCATTAAAGCCAGTGCGATTTTATCTAACATTTTTCCCACCTCATTTCTTATGAACATTTTTTCAATGTTCATAGGACTATTATTTTCTTTTAAAAAAATATTATTCTTTATATTTTCTGTCATTTTTTTGAAAATAATTTTTTAAAATTATATCACGACTATATCATAATATTATCACAAATAAAGTGCATACTATACTTGTCGGTTAAATACCGGCTGAAAACAGCAAGACAATTTCATCTCCTCTGAAATTATTGCTCCCTAAAAAGAGCAATATATCACTCTCTTTTGGACTTCCGTTAAAAATACGGAAGTTCTTTTTTTGTATATTAGCTTTGTATGCTGACATAAATTGGAAATTTTTGTTGGCGTTAGAAAAAAACTTTTTTAATACTTAAACTCAAACAGCGCTGTACAAGATTTGTACAGCGCTGCGTGAGTTTTTCAAGAAACCATCGCAGTCATCAGCTTAAATCATGATTCCATGAAGAGCTGAGTCCAGTGATATAAATAAGGAGAATTTTCATCATAGTAGTATCCGATACCGATTTCAGTAAATTCAGGATCTATCATATTTTCATAATGTTCAGGGGAATTGATCCACTGCTGAACTGTTTCTTTAGCTGTTGCGCTTCCTGCTGCAAGATTTTCACCGCAGTAAGAATAATCTACATTATATTCATCAAAAACTGTATAGAATTCTTCGTTGTTAGGACGTGTATGTGAAAAATATTCAGAAGATTCCATAGCTCTTTCATTTGCCATTTTGTTAAGATTTCTATTGATTGTAAGAGGAGCAGAACCAACCTTTGCTCTTTCCTGATTTACGAGATAAAGTACTTCTGTCTGATAAGAGTCGGATTTTTTAGCTGCATCGATTGCTATAGAAGCTGCGTCTCTGATATCTGATTT
>CAMWXM010000195.1 GCA_947178195.1 uncultured Ruminococcus sp. | reverse complement strand
CTGATGCTGACCGTTTAGGTATTGCAGTAGAGCATAATGGAGAATATGTATTATGATTACCGACATTTTAGATAAGATTCCGACCCCCTGCTATGTTATAGACGAATCAAAGCTGATTCACAATCTTGAAATTTTAAAATCCGTTGAGGATAAAACAGGCTGTAAAATCCTGCTTGCACAAAAAGCCTTTTCAAATTTTAATTTTTATCCACTGATCTCACAATATATTTCCGGCACTACTGCCAGTGGTCTTTATGAAGCATTGCTTTCACATGATTATATGCCGGGCGCTGAAAATCATGTTTACGCTCCTGCATTCACTGAAAAAGACATGAGCGAAATTATAAAAATCTGCGACCATATTGTATTCAATTCCTTTAATCAGTGGCAAACGCATAAAGATACTATTAAAAACTGCGGAAAAAAAATTGAATGCGGAATAAGGATAAATCCTGAATATTCTGAGATAGAAACAGATATTTATAACCCTTGCTTTACTGGTTCGAGAATGGGAGTTACCTTGGATAATTTTGACGATTCTCTCCTTGATGGCATCTCGGGACTGCATTTTCATACAATGTGCGAGCAAAATTCCGATACCTTAGAGCGAACTATAAAAATCGTTGACGAAAAATTCGGAAAATATTTAAAAAATATGAAATGGATCAATTTCGGCGGAGGTCATCATATTACCCGTAAAGACTATGATATTGAAACACTGATAAAATGCATTATGTATTTTAAGGATAAATACGGCTTGCAGGTATATCTTGAACCTGGAGAAGCGGTCGCTCTTAATGCAGGATACCTTGTAACAAGCGTTCTGGATATTGTAAAAAATGGCATTGATATAGCAATTCTTGACGCATCTGCCGCCTGTCATATGCCCGACGTTTTGGAAATGCCCTATCGCCCATACATAATCGGCAGCGGACAGCCTGGTGAAAAGCCATATACATACCGTTTTGGCGGAAACACCTGTCTTGCCGGAGATATTATCGGAGATTATTCCTTTGACAAACTTCTTAATATCGGGGATAAGCTGATTTTATGCGACATGGCGATTTATTCAACCGTAAAAAATAATACTTTTAACGGTATTGCACTGCCGTCTATTGCATCGCTCCAAAAGAACGGCAGCTTTAAAATACTATGCCAATTTGAATATAATAATTTTGCTATAAGACTTGGAAACGATAGGATCTATTATGGATTATAATTTTTCAGAATGCACCCTTTGTCCGAGAATGTGCGGTGCAGACAGAGTAAATTCAACAGGGATATGCGGCTGCGGAGCGGATATAAAAGCCGCAAAAGCTTCGCTTCACATGTGGGAAGAACCCTGCATAAGTGTTGAAAATGGTTCGGGTACGGTATTTTTTTCCGGCTGCACTTTAAAATGCTGCTTTTGTCAGAATCATGAGATAAGCCATAAAAATTTCGGCAGCAATATTTCCATAAGCCAGCTTGCTGAGATTTTTTTACAGCAGCAGGACAAAGGCGCAGAAAACATCAATCTTGTAAGCGGTACTCATTTTGTACCTCAGATAATATCTGCTCTGGACATAATAAAGCATAAGCTTTCAATACCTGTTGTTTATAATAGCAGCGGATATGAACGTATTGAAACCCTTAAAATGTTGAATGGATATATCGACATTTATCTGCCCGACTTGAAATATTTTTCATCGGAAATTTCAAAAAAATATTCAAAAGCGGAAAATTATTTTAAATACGCATCAAGGGCAATTCTGGAAATGCATCGTCAACAGCCTGTGCTGAAATGGGACGGGAAAAGATTGAAAAAGGGGTTGATTATCCGTCATTTAATACTCCCCCACTGCCGTCATGATTCCATAAAAATCATAGATTGGATAAATGAAAATATACCCAAAGAATCCTTTTTGTTAAGCCTTATGAGCCAGTATACGCCCTCTTATAAAAGCTGTGAATATCCCGAAATAAACCGAAAGATTACCACATTTGAATACAATTCAGTTCTTGAAAAAATTATTGAGTATGATTTTAATGGTTTTACTCAGGATAAAAATTCCTCTAATGAAAAATATATCCCCGATTTTGATTTATCGGGGATTCCTACTTTTTTTGAAAAAAAGTAGGCGAAAAAACTTTTATAAATTGATAAATTTAAGGGGGCTGTAAAACAACCCCCTTTAAATTATCTTTTATGCACTATTTTTTCAGCCTCACGGAATGAATCGCCAAGTCCGTCTATCATAGGTATAATTTCATTAATTATTTCGATGTCCATCTTAATTTTTGCTTTAACAATTTGTCTGATAAAAAAATCATACAACATAGAAAGATTAGCGGAAATCTCAATACTTCTATCAAGTGAAGCATTAAGATAATTAAGAATACGCTGTGCTTTGTAAAGTTCATCTTCTGCTTTAGCGTTCTCATTATTTTCAATAAAATAAACCGCCGTATTCAATTTTTTTGAACAACCCTCAAAAAGCTGTACAACAAGCTCGCCTTGAGTCATAGTCATAATAGATTGCGTTTTATATTGTTGATATGGGTTTGGTGCAGGCATATTAATCCTCCTATATTTACATTAATAACCCGAACATTTTTAACCAAAATAGTTAGCAAAATAATCGCCCTGCGACTGTATTTTTGAAAGAGCTTCTTCCATTGCGTTAAACTGTTTCCAATAACGGCTTTTCTTGGTTTCATAGGTTCTGTTAAGAGATTTAAGTCTTTCAGCAATATTATCTAATTTCTTTTGAATGTCATTAGATTTTTCAGTACCCTTACCCTTAACACCGGCAATTCTTACGAGAGCACCAGGACTACCCGAACTTGTATTTGCAGCCTTATCACAAATCTTGTTAAGCTTTGTTGCCAGACCGTTAGTACCGGTAAATAATTTTGCCACTTCATTAGCATTTGTTGTAAGAGCACTCTTAAGTTTATCTTCATCAATTACAAGCTTACCGTAGTCAGTCCACTGAGAGCTTGAGTTAATGCCGATATCTGAAAGCATGATATTAGAATCGCCCCTTACAGTGTACATTGCTGAACGCATTTCACTCAGGAATGTAGAAATATCCTTATCATTTCTTAGAAGTCCCTCTTTAGCTTTTTCTTCCCAAAGTTCAATTTCCTTTTCGGACATTTCTTTTTTCTGTGCTTCAGTAAGTGCAGGATATTTTTTATATGATGGGTCTTCGTGAATATACTTATTAAGCTTTTCTATAAGCTTATTATAATCTTCAACAAATGCCTTAACATTATCAAAAACCTTATCAACGTTTCTGGAAGTAGTTACTTCTACTTTTTCTTCAGTAGTTCCGTTTGCAGTTTTGATTGTACCATCGCTGTTTTCAACAAAATTGCCATTAGCGTCAAGCTCATAATTACCAGTAGTTGATTTCAGTGACAATGTCAGACCATTGTATGTAAATTCATTGCTTGCACGTTCAACTGTAGCACCATTAATATTTACAACAGCATTCTGACCTTCTGTAACTGTGGTTTGATCGAGAGAACCGCCATTCATAGCAAAACCAAACTTGGAGAAAATACCCATAGTATCGTCCTGAATATCAATACCAAAACCAGAACCTGTAGAATTTGAAGTCAGGCTGAATTTATCTCTAAGATCATCATAAGCAAGAGTTACGCCAGCATTACTTGAATTTACTTTATTTATAATGGAAGAAATTGTATCTTCAGCAGTATATTTAATTTCTTCACCATTTATTTTAAATGAATATTCTGTAGTACTGTCTCCTGGAGTACCAATACCAACCTTACCGATTGTATCAGTTCTGAGAAGCTGATTTGATAATCTTGTAGTACCCTTATCAAATCCTATAGCTTCCATAGTATCAGCATTAGCTGAAACCGTAAGCTGTCTTCCCTTACCATCAACGGAAATATTCCATTTACCGCTTGCATCCTGATTAAATTTTACAGATGAGCCGAATGCGCTTTCAACTTTTTTAGCAAGATCAGCCATTCCTTCGCCTTCAGTGATTGCAAATGATTTTGTTACACCGTCAAGAGTAATATCAACATTACCGTTTACTGCGCCGGGCTTAGCAAAGTTTTCATTAAATCCCGAAGATTTAAGTTCATACTGACCTGCTATGTCGTTTCCGTTTGCATCCTTTGCAGCTGAAGATTTAGCAGTACCACTAAGACCCAGAATTGCCATTCCGGCAGTTGAACCTGAAATTTCGATATTGTCAGTTGCGTTAAATGTAAGCTCTTTTGTAGTCGAGTCAATAGAAACAAGATTACCGCTTAAACCTGCGTTAGCAGCTGCAGTGTTGATTCTGGAAGCTATATCGGCATCAGTTGCACCGCTAAGGTCAACTGAAATCTCATTGCTGCCTACTTTAATATTTACCGATCTGCTATATTCAAAATTATCAGCTTTTCCAGAAGTTGCAGAGGTAGATATACCACCAAGGTTAGCCTTGTTAGAATCTACGGAAGTTTTGCTTGCAAGTCTTGCCACCTGCATTTTAAATTCGCCGTCAACAGCATTGCTTCCTGCAGTAACAGAAACAGCCTTTGATGATGTTTCTGTTTTCATTGAATTATATGTTGCAACAAGTCTCAAAGATGAATTTGAAGTCAGGTTAAAATACTTATTCTGAAAATCGTTAATATCTGTAATAACGCTTCTGTATAACTCCTGCTTCCATTCAAGCTGCTGTTTTTGCTGATTTTGCTTATCAATTTTGTTCTGAACATTTGAAAGCATGCTCTTAACCAAACTTTCGGTATCAATACCTGAAACCATACCTGAAACGCCCTTACTGCTATAAGCGGCATTTGTATATGTTGAACTTTCGGTTGCTGAATTAATATTCATAAAAAATAACCTCCTTATATTATATCTTCAATATATATATCGGCAGAATCAAAGATAATTAAAGTCATATTTTCTTTTTATTTTCAGGAAAATAAACATTTTTTCCCTCTGTTATACCCGAATTGAAATATTTTGCCGCCTTAGCGGTTTGTCCGGAATTGATCTTCTTTATTTTTTCAAGAAGAAGTTCTCTGTTAATAGTAATTCTTTCTGTAATTTCAGGATCCATATCCCGTGCTCTGACGGCATATGAATTAAATTCCTGTCGAAGATCAAAAATCTCCTTTAAGTTATCCGGCAGCGAACTGCGATCGCATTTATTTTTAAAAGCGAGACGCTCAGGAGAATCTTCATCGCATTGACAATAAATCTGATTTGTAAGCTCGGCGATACGATTTATAATTGATTCTCTTGTATTAACATGATTTGTAATTTCATCAATATCGCATTCAAGAAGTTTTCTTGAAGCATCCTCATATTTTTTTATAAGGATAAGTAATTTTTTTTGAATTTCAATAATTATTTCAAAATTTTCCATAAAATCTCTTTCCGCAAATTGCTTTTTTTAAAAAAATATGTTAT
>CAMWXM010000194.1 GCA_947178195.1 uncultured Ruminococcus sp. | reverse complement strand
GTCTATTTGTGTTATAATAAAAAATAGATGGGAAGTGAAAAGATGACGGATAATAAAGATGATGCTAAAGAATTTACCGGACAGACAGGCAAATTTGCGGTAAACAGCAATGCGCCTGAAGAAACGGCAGAAAATCAGATAACATCTGAAACAAACGAAACAAAAGAACCGGATAATTCAGAGGCTGTTGAAACAATTTCGACGGAAACAGACAACGAAGATGACAGCAGTGATTCCGAGACGCAGACATATGATGAAGAGAAAAAGATTTCCTTTTCTATTATATTACAAGCTATCAAGAAAAAAACTCTTCAGATAAGCTTTCCAAACTGTATTATGCGTGTGGCAGCAGCTTATTTGCTGATTTCATCATTTTTTGCTGTTTTTCATTATACCATTACCGATGAGCACAGCTATAAGGCAATAAACGACTGGCAACCTTATCGTGAAAGCGTTTCGTTGCCGCTTATTCTATTGCTTTCCGCTGCATTATATGTAATATTGACTCTGCTAAAGAATTTTTTCAAACGGACTCGCCTGGACAGCTATCTGCTGATAGCAAGCCTTGTGATTTTTTCGATTTCAACGCTATGGCGTACAGATAACGTTTATTACGTATTTATAACAACTTTAATAACTGCTGTTTTGGGCTTTCTTGGTTGGAAATATGATAAAAGTCATTCTACTATAAAGCTCCCTTTGGCTGTTACTATTATTCTTATTGCATTGGCTGCAATAATTTCGGGAACGTTTATAGCTGTATTTACCCTTTACAGATATGAATCCTACTGCGATTCATGCTTTGACCTTGGAATTTTTACGCAGATGTATCACTCTATGATAACTGATTTTTCAATGGTCACAACCTGTGAGCGTGACAGATTTTTGTCTCATTTTGCAATTCACTGCTCTCCGATTTACTATCTGCTTCTCCCCTTTTATTACTTCTTCCCAACGCCCCATACCTTGCTTATTGCTCAGGCGGCATTAATTGCCATAGGCGTTATACCTATGGTGGGGATTTGCAGAAGGAATAAATTCACAAATCTTACGACACTCTTTTTTAGTATAACCTATCTGTTCTGTGCAGAGCTTATAGGTCCATGCTTTTATGAATTTCACGAAAACGCTTTTCTTCCGGTGTTGCTTATGTGGCTGTTTTACGGAATTGAAAGCAATAAAAAGGTTTTAGTGTATATTTTTTCCGTTTTAGTATTTATGGTAAAAGAGGATGCGCCTATTTATATTGTATGTATAGGTATTTATCTGCTTTTCAGAAAAGACAAGGCCAGTATGCGTAAACACGGTGCAATTATTGCCTTTTTAGCGGTAATATATTTTGTAATGGTAACGTCTCTTATGACAAAATACGGCGAAGGTATCATGACATCAAGAACATACGGAAATCTTATGATAGAATGGGACGCAGGATTCGGCGAAATAATCAAGACGGTTATTTTGAATCCGGCATACTTCTTGAGTCAGCTTATTCATGAAGAGAATCTGGTATTTTTCTTGACGGTCATAGTTCCACTGGGAATGATGCCACTGTTCACAAAGAAATTTTCACGGCTTGCATTATTTGTACCGTTTTTATTGATGAATCTTGCTTCAGGTTATGTTTATGCAAGAGATATTGGTTTCCAATATGTCTTTGGTACAACGACCTGCCTGATTTATGCAACGATTATTAACTGCGCAGATTTAAGAGCAAAAAAACGTCAGTATATTTCTGCGTATACGGCAATGGCGTCTGTATATATGTCAATTGGAATGCTATCGGGAAAAATTTATTACCGTGACATCTATGTAGGCAATTCAGAACATTATCAGCATCAGGACGAGCTTCTGGAAACCATTCCAAAGGACGCTTCGGTTGTATGTGACACATTCTATATTCCTATACTTGCAAATCGTAAAGAAATTTATTTAATGGACGAATGGGATGTTAATAATCCTTCTTTCACTGATTTTGTTATTGTCCGCCTGAATACTTATGACTATGAACAGCAGCTTTTAGATAAGCTCCAGGCTGAAGGCTATGAATATTATGGCGGCGATGAAAGTATCATGTCTATATTTGTAAGTCCTGAATATAAAGCTGCACATTAAAAAGGAAGATATTATGAAAAAACAAGATAGAATTACTATTATTGTACCCTGCTACAACGAAGAGGAAACTATTCCGATTTTTGTTGAAGAAATGAACAAAATATATACAAGAATGAAAAAAAAATATGATATTCAGATGGAATATTTATTTGTTGACGACGGTTCTAAGGATAATACCCTGGAGGTCATGAAGGAAACCGCTGAAAATAATCCGCATGTAAGCTTTATTTCGTTTTCACGTAATTTTGGCAAGGAAGCGGCTATGTTTGCCGGTCTTGAAAATGCCGATGGAAACTATGTGGTTATAATGGACGTTGACTTACAGGATCCACCCGAGCTTGTAGAACAAATGTACCATGAAATAAAAAATTCACATTATGACTGTATAGCGTCAAGAAGAGTAGACCGCAAGGGCGAATCGCCTATACGCTCATTTTTTGCAAAAATGTTTTATAAAATCATACGCAAAATTTCAAAAATCAATATTATGCCCGGAGCTCGTGATTTCCGTATGATGACACGTCAGATGGTTGATTCTATCGTTTCCCTCAGAGAATATAACAGATTTTCAAAGGGAATATTCCAATGGGTTGGTTTTGAAACAAAATGGCTGAATTTTGAAAATCGCAACCGTGTTGCCGGTACTACAAAATGGTCATTCTGGGGATTACTTGTTTATGCTATTGAAGGAGTTATCGCCTTTTCAACCGCTCCCCTTGCTTTGTCCTCTATTATAGGAATTGTTTTTTGCGTTATCGCATTAATTATGGTGGTGATATTTTTTGTACGTGCCATGATATGGGGCGACCCGGTATCAGGTTGGCCATCTCTTGCATGTATAATTTGCTTTACTGCTGGTATTCAGCTTTTCTGTAACGGAATCACAGGTCTGTATCTTTCTAAAACTTATTCCGAAGTGAAGGGTAGACCGCAGTATATTATCAAAACTAAACATCAATGCCAGAAAAATAATAGTAAGGATTCTGATGAATCATAAATTCTAATGATAAAATTAAGCATGGCTTTACATCTAAAAAGATGCAAGTCATGCTTTTATTTATTCTGTTTTTTGTGAAAACTCATAATAAATTATGTAAAACTACAAAAACACCAGCAACCGCAAATGCCATTTATACCACAAAAAATCCAGAAGTAAAGACTAAAATAAATGCAAAATGGTCTTGACTTCTGAATTTTTAGAGGTACCCTTTAGTTACTTTTATCGATTAAGCAATTGTCAGATTAATTGTAATTGCTAATTTTTTCATCAAATTTTTTTTAAGCCTCGCTGAAATTATCCTTGCCCACCTTGCATAAAGGGCATTCAAAATCATCAGGAAGGTCTTCAAATTTTGTACCTGGGGCAATACCAAGCTCCGGGTCTCCGACAGCTTCATCATAAACCCATCCACACATATCGCAAACATATTTTTTCATATTATACTTCTCTCCATATTATTTTTTCTATTTCTTCTTTAGGCTTATAGCCTACTGATACTCCGGTTATTTTACCATTTTTTAAAACAACTACCTTAGGTATACTCTCCACTTGAAAAGCGGCGGAAAGCTCAGGCTGTTCGTCTACATTAATTTTTCCAACCTTGATTTTTCCATCGTATTCCTTGGATATTTCACTGATAACAGGCGAAAGCATTTTACAAGGTCCGCACCAGTCTGCCCATAAATCAAGCAATACTGGTTTATCTGATTTCATTACTTCCCTGTCAAAATTTTCTTTTGTTATTTTGATTTCAGGCACATTTACAACTCCTCCCAAATAATATCAGGTATTTAAATCAATACTTCTGACCTTTTCTCTAACCTTCAGTACAAAATGGGGAGAAACAGAAAGCTCATCTATTCCCATTTTCAAAAATTCTTCCGTAAGGTCAACATCTGCGGCAAGCTCTCCGCATATCCCTATCCACTTGCCGTTTTTATGAGCATTGTCCGCAGCGATCTTTATAAGCCTTAAAATAGCTTCATGGTGCTCGTCACAGTATTCCTCAATATCAGGATTTTGCCTGTCACAAGCAAGGGTATACTGAGTAAGGTCATTGGTTCCGACGCTGAAAAAATCCACCAGCGGTGCAAGCTTATCGCTTATAATTGCCGCCGCAGGAGTTTCTATCATAATACCCATTTCAATTTTATCGGATACCTCAACTCCATGTCCCCTTAATTCGCTTTTTACACTCTGGCAAATATCAAGTATTTTTTCGACCTCTGAAACGCTGGTTATCATAGGAAACATTATTCCTAAGCTTCCGTACACCGACGCACGGTATAAAGCTCTGAGCTGAGTTTTGAACACATCAGTACGCTTTAAGCAGATTCTTATTGCTCTGTAGCCTAATGCCGGATTTTCCTCCTGTTTCAAATTAAAATAAGGAGCTTGTTTATCTGCGCCTATATCGAGAGTTCTTATTATTACCTTTTTTCCTGCCATACTCTCAAGTACTTTTTTATAGGCTTTAAACTGCTGTTCCTCTGTGGGAAAATCATCATTTTCAAGATAAAGAAATTCGCTTCTGAAAAGTCCGATCCCACCTGCGTCATTAAGAAGTACCGCACCGATATTTTCCACGCTTCCAATATTTGCGTAAATATTTATTCTTTTGCCATCAAGAGTAACATTTTCCTTACCCTTCAATTCAAGAAGAAGCTTTTTCTTTTTCTCAGTTTCTGCCTGTTTAAGCTGTATCTGCGTCATAGTTTCATCATCGGGTTCGACAATAAATTCACCGTTAAAACCATCTGCCGCAGCCATCATGCCATTTTTTATTTCAGCTAAAAATTCTTCTCCAAGTCCGATAATGGCAGGAATACTCATATTTCTCGCCAAAATTGCCGTATGGGAATTTGCCGACCCATGAGCTGTAACAAATGCCAATACATTTTCCTTGTCCAGTGATACAGTTTCACTGGGCGCAAGATCGTCTGCGCATATAATTACTTTTTCATCAGATTTTTCTGTTTTTTCATTTTCTGGATTTAAGCATAAAATTATTCTGTTTGATATATCCTTTACGTCAGCAGCTCTCGCCTGCATATAGCAATCGTCCATATTTGAAAACATTTCAGCAAAATTATCAGCAGTCAGGGCAACAGCATATTCTGCGTTTACCTGCTGAGTTTCGATAATATTTTCAATAGATTCATTGTAATCTTCGTCTTCCAGCATCATCATATGAATCTCAAAAATTTTAGCGTTTGCTTCGCCGACACTTTTAAGAGCTTTTGCACAGATTTCTTCAAGCTGTGACAGTGCTTTTTGCTTTGCACTGTCAAAACGTTTTTTTTCAGCCTGAATATCTTCAATTC
>CAMWXM010000193.1 GCA_947178195.1 uncultured Ruminococcus sp. | reverse complement strand
CCCACCGAGACGCGTGACTTTATAGGAACGAGAAGCGCCCTTAGACTTATAAATTTCAAATAACACTCCCACGAGAGGCGTGACGTCAAGCCAAAACGCAAAAATTTTTTATAAATAATTTCAACTCACACGCCCACGAGAGGCGTGACATTTGCTTATTGCAATTCCATTGATTTTTATGGATTTCAACTCACACGCCCACGAGAGGCGTGACATTTATGACGGCGACAAGCACACATTCACAGCGTAATTTCAACTCACACGCCCACGAGAGGCGTGACAATCTTCCGGGAGGAAATAGTTATCGTCACAGGTTATTTCAACTCACACGCCCACGAGAGGCGTGACCCCATATATAGTAGTAATAAGGTCACACCACCACAATAGACGGACAAATATATCACAAACAAATAGATTTTATCCACAATTTGTTCATAAACACAGTTTCATTTTCTGCGAACCAACGGCAGCTTTCAAATTATTGAAGGTTCGCAAATGAAATAAACGCTTAAATTATAATCACCCCCTCCGAGTCATAAGTTTCTTTTGCACCATAATGCTCGACGCGTCTCTTCCAGTTATCTCCGAGATAATAAAACCGCAAGCTGTCTGATTTCTCATCAATCAGTTTCAGAATGCCATCTTTGACCTTTAAAAAAGTACCATAATCCACGTTTATCTCAAAAACAGAATTTTGCACACGCTGACCGTAATTCTGGCATGCCTTTGCCACTTTGCGAAGACGTTTCCGTCCTGCACTGTCTGCCGTAGACACATCATAGCTTACAAGTACCATCATACTATCACCTACTTCAATAAATAACATGGATATTCTTCTATTTCGCCGCGCACATATCTGGCCAGCAATGCGCTTTGCACAAACGGAAGAAGTCCCAGCGGAATTTTTTCATTCAGATACGGATGAATGATAGTAGTACGCTTTTTTTCCTGCCATGCTGTAAGTACCTTTTTTCTGCCATCATCGTTCAGGTAAACAGCACCGCTTTCCTGCGTTTCAAAATCGCTGATACTCAGCTTTTTAAGATTAATCATTGTCAGTACAAGACGCTCAATTATACATCTTGTTTCCTCAGCCATATCACATGACAAACTGCTTCTTCCTGAGCGCAGTGCATGGTAAAAGCCATAACAGCTGTCCAGTCCGACGCTTTCCAGCGCCGAGGTATACATACTTGTCATGATCGTATACAGGAACGAAAGCACAGCATTCACAGGGTCAAGAGGTGGCCTTTTGGTGCGTGCGTACATTCGGAAATCATCTTTTTGCTGCAGGATCAATCTGTCAAAAATGTGAAAATAAGACTTTGCACAAACGCCCTCCACTCCCATGATGACCTCCTTGTCATTAAGCTGGTACACCTGTTCAATACCCTCTTCAAGATAACTGACACATTGACTGAGTGCCCCGTCATCGTCAAGCTGCGGATTATCACGCATAGAGCGTTTAATGAGATATCTTGTATTAGAAAGCTTTGCCGCAACGGTATTCTGTGCCAGAAGTATAGGCGGTTCTGCAAATTTCTCAAACTGCGCTTTTCTGAGAAAAATATTGCCTTTTGTCTTTCCCTGCACCCTTGCCAGAAATTTTCCGTTTGGATTAAAGAAACTGATATTGATTCCGTATTCCATACATTTCCCCATCAGCGCCGGAGAGCAGCCGAGAAAACTGAAGCAGTAAATGTCCTCAATATTGGAAAACGGCATACGGAATTTTTCACGTTCCTCACATTTGCACACGATATTCTCGCCGTCCAGTGTAAGCCACGCTGTTTCATCGAGAATATACAGTGAATTAAGCAGTTTTTTCAAGACATCTCCGCCTCCTTCATTGACATAACTATGTCTCTGACAATATACTTGTTTTCCTTTGGAAAACACAGATCTGCTATCGAACAGCCTGAACATTTCTGTCCCTTTTTTCGTGACGGAATGGTGTGATTTTCCATAATGTCATGCATTTCGCCAATGTATTTTTTCAGCATGGCGTCATAGGTTTCATATTCATCATTAAACGGCAATGCAACACGCTTTCGTATGTCGGCATAATATAAAAAAGCTTCACTGCTGCATTTCCAGACAAAATCCGCACATACTTTCTGTGCAAACACCTGAATAGCATCCGTTTCAAGGAATGCCGCACCCTTAGGCGCTTTCGGCTTGTATTCTACAATCTGCACCTTATATGTACCCGAAAGACCGTTTATCGCAACACCGTTTTTGTCTTTGACAAACTCCACACAGTCCGCAATTCCGAACAGATCATACTCCGGCAGATCGTTATACACATCCACCGCACTGCGCACCACTTTTTTACTGTCGGAAAAATGATGACTTCCGTCATGTACATGCTCATGCATAAGATCGGCATTTACAACAAATGCATTTTCCGCCCAGTCCCGATTGATCTCAAGCAGTGCATAGCGCCTCGGACAATACATATAATGCTGGATCATGCGAATATTCAAACTTTATCACCCTCTTTCCGTGTCAATAAACGAAGAAATTACCTTTTCTCTATCAGCGTCACACCCTGCGGCATAGTATTGTCCACCGTAATGGTGTAGTCCTCAAACTTACGTGGCACGACAACATCTGCATTCTTTACAGCCGAAATCTTGTCAAAAAGAATATGTGCAGGTGCATTGCCGAGTGCAGAGTCATGCTTGAACACATAAAGCTTTCTCAAACACATCTTGCCCCTTGCCGCACTTCTGTCGTTTTCAAACATATTGATGATCGCCTGCCATAACAGCTCCAGATCATCTTCACTGAACCCTGTAACCTTTTGTGCAAGCATAGCAGAAACATAACCCTCGCAGCGGTACAGCCCATAGGGCACAAAGCTTTTCTTGCCCATGGTTTTTTGTCCGTCCTCTGTGGTATGCGCCTGACGTGTGATCGTAATTTCCTGTGCAAAAATCTGGTCAATACTTTTTGCAAAGTTAATCTGTACCGGACCTCTTACAATACCGCAAAAGTTTTTGCCTGTACTCATAACTGCGCCAAATGTACGGACATCGTAGTAATTTTTACATATATATGCCTGTGCCTTTTTTACATCATCGGGATTCTTTCCTTCCTTATTGACCGCAAGTCCCTGTTCCTTGTAAGCTTCTGTAAACTTAGAGTTCAAAGAACGGTCTGCCTTAATCAAAATATTAAAACCCGGTTCCCCCTCTTTAACAAGCTCGACAAAGTTTCTGATCTTTCTTTTCAGACAAACGTCCGTCACAATGCCGGTTGACGTTTCGGGGTCGGTCCTGGGCATATTCCCCGCATCGGGATCGCCGTTGGGATTTCCGTTCTCCACATCAAAGAACATCACAAATTCATACCTGTTTTTAATTGCATTTTCCATAATAATCTTCCTTTCAGTCATTTTGTTTATTAGACGTGTAAAGCGCCTTGTTTTGCTGATAATAGCCTACAATAAACTTTCCCTGTGAATCCAGGTCAAGTGTCTGCGGAAACTTGTCCGCAATATCGTTTACAATGTCGCAAACCATTTTATCATGATAATTTGCAGCCCTTTTCCCTTCCTCACCAAGATTGCGCAATTTGTGAAGATGATGCTGAGAAAGCTGCAAAAGCTTCGTCATAATAGCTGACGGTCTTGCACATGCGGATGCAAAATAAGCGTCTTTAATTGTCCTGTCGATCTTTCCGCCTGATTTTTCAACAGAATCCTTCTGTATCTTTTCGAGCACGGCAAAAAGTCTGCCGCAAAGATATGCGGAATTTTTGTTTTCCTGATTGAGTGCCATAGTTATTTCCTCCTTTTTTCCTGCTTTGCGCAGTTTTCGGTTTATACATGCCTTGATAATGCCTGCACGTGTATCATTAGGATTGAAAAAATGATTTTTCTTATCGTCTCTGTCGGTCTTGACCCGTCTCACCACGGTTTCAAGAAGCGCATTGGGATAATCCGTACCGTTCAGCGCCGACATCAGGATACTTGTCATAAGCGGCGGCGGTACTTTTTCCATCGCTGATTTTGAAGTTGATTTCGGAGAAATAAGCTCCTTTTTGATCTGCGAGAAATAAATCTGTTTGTCTTTTTCAGAACTGATCTGCAAATCCTTTTGGTGCTGTGTTATGTTGTCAATAACAATACCGAATGTATTACGGTATAAAAACTTTTGACAAATACGTGACCTGTTGGCTGCTGTCAATCCTGCAATGAAGAAAACAATATCTCTGTCAAATTCATATGCAGTGTCTCCCATAGCACCGCCTTGCACTTTCTCAAACATACCTTGCATAAACTGCTCTGTTTCCGTGGGACTCGGAAAATACGAAAGAAAACTCCACATCAGTTCGCATTCCTTCGTATCATCCGCTTTCATTGCAAAAAAGACGATTACCATATCATCAATGCTGACACTGTGGCAACGGTCAGCAAGAAGCTCATTCAGTGTTGCTGTGTATTTTTCCATTGCTTTCACGGAGATATTACTGTTATATGATTCTTTCTTTCCATAAGACTGGAAAACATCCTCCTTCATGCAAACAATCCTTTTTTCTGAAAGAGGATTTTTTGTTATTTTGTCATGATTTTTGGCAATTGGTAATTTTTCTCCAAGTATTCCACAAATTCCCAAAACAGTATCGTCTGAGGTTAAATTTCTTTTTTCTTCAACCAAAAACTGAGTGTATTTCACTATAAACTGCTCATCTTCTTCAAGAAAACCTCTTCCACCTGTCAATGCAAACCGAAAATAAGCATTTTCATAATCTTTTCCAAGCTTCAGCAATTCTGAATTATTCATTTCATCTTTCGGATTCCATTGTTGAATAAAATTCTTATATGCACAACATATCTCCGAATCAAGGTCACTAAAAAAATCAAGTTCATGTTCTTTAAACTTCTTATGAAATTTATCAGCTAATTCAAAACTGCCGTCTTTTTTTAATGTCAAACCAAAAATATATTTTGCACGATGTTCAATAGTTTCAGAACTTGGAGCAGACTTACTGTTTCTTTTGGGTAAAACAACATTTATCCCTTTTCGTTCTTCTCGAACATCATCAATACTAACGATTTTGCCGTCCGGGGACAGGTTGATCTTAAAATGAACCTCCTGTTCACACCAGCCATCAGGAATAACTTTGTCCTTCCGTCCTTTTTCACGCTTATCCGCATAATCGCACAAGGCCTTTATCAACATACTATCTCCCCCCTGTCTCTGTAGGCTTTCACATCTATCACACCGTCGACCATATGCGGACGGTAGTACATTGCGTCCGCCTCATCGGAAAATTTCGGATTCTCCCAGTCGCCGTTTACAGGCTTGCCGCCGTCCTTGAACCGCATACCGTAAAGCATATATCCAAGATCAATGTCACCCTTTAGCTCCCCACCGACCTGTGTAAGGTCAAACTCGTCCACCAATTCCAGTTTCGTTACCGAAAACTCTCTGCACCCAAGGCACGGC
>CAMWXM010000192.1 GCA_947178195.1 uncultured Ruminococcus sp. | reverse complement strand
TCAGCGTAAAATTTATGAGGATAGGGATCACCACAACGCTGTTTTTGTGGGAATGGATGAAAACGGTGTTCCCAAGCAAGCCTCGCTGCGGTCAACCATAAGCTTTGGGAATGCCTTCAGGATAACCGCTTCGGGATCGGATACAAAATACAGCTTCTCTCACTTCGGCAATGACGAGAAGCTGTTTGTATTTGAGGCACCGATAGATATGCTTTCATTTATTACGCTGTATCAAAAGAATTGGCAGCAGCACAGTTACATTGCCATGAACGGTGTATATGAAAGTGCAGTGCTGAACGCTCTGGAAAGTCATTCCGATTTACAAAATGTGTATCTCTGCACCGATAATGACGAGGGCGGAATTGAAGCTGCGGAAAGACTCCAAGATATTCTTGCCGAACGCGGATATACGGAAATATTTCGACTTGCGCCACAGCAGAAAGATTGGAACGAGCAGCTCAAGCAACGTAACGGTGCGCAATACCTTCCTGCTGTTCCTCATGAGCGCAGAGAACTGTACTTGCAGAGCGTTGCTGAGTTGAACGAGATGAAGATTAACACCAACCGTATCTCCGCCGATTTAGCCGCAATATACAGCTCCACCGATCACAGGCTGTTGGCTGAATTTTCAATTGCGGCAAGTGTGCATTTTTTGAAAATAGCGGGTGAAGAATTTCCGCTCGAAAAGATGAAGAACAGGCTTACCAATGAGTATAAATGTTATCTTGACAAAGGCGGTGTGTCGGTAAAATCGGATAAGCTGAGAACAGCCGTAAAAATGGGATTGGAACGGTTGAGGTTACATTCGCAAACCGTTTCGGAATTGAAAATAACGGCGAGAAAGCTGTATGATATTGCCGATTGTGCTTTGAAACTGGATACAGAGGAAATCCTCACCCAACGAGCCGAACAAAAGAAAATGCTCGAGGAATCACCCTCGGACGAGCCGTTTCAAATGTCGATGAGTATTTAATCTATTTCAAGTTCAAGCGTCACCAAAATACACAAGCACTCAAAATACACAAGCACTTGTATGTTTGAACGCAACCGCCGCTTGGTAGATTGCAGCGCATATTTGATTTGCTATCTTCGGGAGAATAGCGGCGGTACGTTCTACACGGTAAACTACGCCGAACAGCAGGGATTGAAAATACTCAGAATATGAAAGGAAATCAATGAATACAACACAAATTATTCTGCTCTGCATTTGCGGAGCATTTTTTTTAATAATAGCAATAATAGTTGCAATAGGTGACCGCTATTCTCTTAATGGGATTCCGAACAAGCCAATCGGCAACGGTCAGCATGGCACAGCGAGGTTTGCCACCAAAGGAGAAGTTGCCAAAACCTACAAACAAATACCCTATACACCGCATTTGTGGCGCAATGGAGAACATCTCCCGACAGTGGACGGTCTGATAATCGGCTGCCATGAAAATGCAGGGCGGATGACTGCGCTGGTGGACGATGCGGATATTCACACATTGATGATAGGCGCATCAGGAGTAGGAAAGACGGCAAATTTTCTTTACCCCAATATTGAATATTGCTGTGCGGCAGGAATGTCATTTGCCACCACCGACAGCAAGGGGGATCTCTATCGTAATACGGCTACCATTGCGGAAAAATATTACGGCTACAAGGTTTCGGTTATTGATCTCCGCAACCCCACTCGCAGTAGTGGTTACAATATGTTGTACCTCGTCAACAAGTACATGGATATGTATAAGGCAGAAAACAAGTTGGAATACAAGGCAAAGTCCGAAAAATTTGCAAAAATAACCGCCAAGACCATAGTCTCGGCGGGTGGTGATGTTTCAAGCATGGGGCAAAATGCGTTTTTCTATGAGGCGGCAGAGGGATTGCTGACGGCGGTGATATTGCTGATAGCTGAATTTTGCCCTCCCAAAAAGCGGCATATCATCAGTGTATTTAAACTGATCCAGGATTTGCTTGCACCTTCAGGTACAAAAGGCGTGTCACGTTTTCAAATGCTGATAGGTAAACTGCCCAGTGAGCATAAGGCTCGTTGGTTTGCAGGTGCGGCACTTAATTCTTCCGAGCAAGCTATGGCGAGCGTTATGTCTACTGCGTTGTCAAGGCTGAACTCGTTTATCGACTCGGAGCTTGAACAAATCCTCTGTTTTGATACCTCGATAGACGTTGAGGAATTCTGTAATAACAAATCTGCTATATATCTTGTTTTGCCCGAGGAAGATGCCACAAAGCACTTCCTCATCTCTCTTATTTTTCAGCAGCTCTACCGAGAGATACTGACCGTTGCAGATGAAAAGGGCGGTACATTGGATAAGCGTTTGATGTTCTATATGGACGAGATAGGTACGCTCCCCAAAGTTGATGGGTTGGAGATGATATTCTCCGCATCTCGTTCCCGAAGGGTTTCTATTGTGGCGATAATACAATCATTGGCGCAGTTTGAGAAAACCTACGGCAAAGAGGGAGCGGAGATTATCGTTGACAACTGTCAGTGTACATTGTTCGGAGCCTTTGCACCCAACTCCAAGACCGCCGAAGCA
Organism: uncultured Ruminococcus sp.; assembly: GCA_947178195.1. Lineage (GTDB taxonomy): Bacteria > Bacillota > Clostridia > Oscillospirales > Ruminococcaceae > Porcipelethomonas. The sequence continues at coordinate 2,978 of CAMWXM010000192.1, read as the reverse complement.
ATGTCCCAAAACCTTGGCAAGCAGACCGTTCTCAGCGGATCTGTGTCAAGGTCAATTGGAAAAGACGGTAACTCTCGCTCTTTGCAAATGATCGAGCGACCGCTCATGACGGTGGACGAGCTGAAGTCAATGCCGAAAGGACACTTCATTGTAATGAAAACGGGATGCCACCCAATGAAAACTCGGCTCAAGCTGTTCTTCAAGTGGGGAATACAGTTTGAGGACGCTTACTCGATTGAGGAAAAATCTGAGCGTAAGGTGCAGTATGCGGACAGCCGCGAGGTAGAGATGGAGATATTAAGAGAGTTTCCGCAGATGGAGATGCCTGCTGAGTTTGAGGATAGTTTTAATGAAAGCAATATTTCTATATCTAAGAAAAAATCACCTAAAACGAAATCTGTGAAATGACATTGTGAATCAATTTATAGTGAAGAACAAAGCCACTCCCAATCTTGACTTTTAGTTTGTGGTAATGTATAATAACATAAAATCAATATGTTTTAACAGAAAAATTTTAAAGGAAGATGTAAGAATGGACAGGGTTTTAGATAGATTAATGGATTTTCTTTATAAAAGCCAAGAGAATATGAGTGAAGAAAGGTATGAGATTGTTAAATATGGTCTTGAAATACTTTTAATTAAATATTTATTTTTCTCTGCCGCTTTAATCATAGGTATATTAATGCACAGCTTTTGGGAATGTCTTATATTTATAATCTTTTTATCAACAATTAGGTCTAAATCCGGCGGTTATCATGCCAATACAAGAATTCAATGCTTTATTCAGTCAATGTTGACATTTGTTTTTGCGCTTTCGATACTAAAACTTGAAGCACTTTATAAAGTTATACTAATTCCGCTATCTATTTTCGCATTTTGTTCTACAATTATAATTTGGATATTTGCTCCCGTTGATACAAAAAACAAGCCTCTAAGTGAAAATGAAAAAAAGAGATTTGGAACAAAATCAAAAGTAATACTGTGTTTAGAAACAGTGATTGCAATCATTGCGTATTTTATTGGCTTTGATGGAATTTCTTGCTCAATTATGCTTGTGTTTATAACAACCTCATTACTTGTACTTATGGGAATGAAAAAGAATGCTAAGTAAAAGCTTATCTACTGCTTTTAGATAATTTGAAGGAGGAAAGTATGATTCACTTGTCTGTTTGTGATGACGAACCTGAAGTTACTGAAAAAATAAGCAATAGTGTTAATTTCTTCTTAACCAACAGTAAATGCGACTTTACAGTTGAAAAGTATTACAGCGGAGAATCCCTTGTAGAATCCAAAAAGAAGTATGATTTGATTTTTCTTGATATTGAAATGAAAGAGTTGAATGGTATAGAAACAGCACAGGCGATACGCTCCGAAGATGTAGACGTTAAGATCGTTTATATAACAAGCTATACCGATTATTGGCGAAGGGCGTATAAGGTTCACGCCTTTGATTTTATTTCAAAACCTTTTTCCGATGAAGATATACACAATGTTTTGAAGGATTTTCTAAGAATTTATAATGTCGAAAATGAAAGAACAGTAAGTCTCAGAACAGCAGACGGAGCTGTGGTTTTGAAAATAAAGGATATACTTTATTTTCACATCAAGGATAAGGAAAAGAGAAAGGTTATCGTGAATACAAGTCATGGAGAATATGTTTCCACCGAGAGCTTAAAAGAGATTTACGGAAAGCTGGATAGCGAGGAGTTCTATAAAGCACATAAAAGCTGTACAGTGAACCTTCGATATGTGCAAAGCATGACTAAAAACAATGGCGGAGGTATAATAATGACGGACGGAACCACTATACCGTTAGCAATAAAAAAACAAAACGACTTTTTGTATCTTCTGTCTAAGCAGCTCCGGAAAGGATAAAATAATGAATGAAGAAATAATTGCTTTTTTTTGTCAGGCTGTATTGACAGGTTTGATAAATTTGATTTATTTTATGTTTTTCAGTAAAATATACCGTCCTAAATACAAAAACAAAATTTTATATGTAGGAGTATTTTTGCTGTCCACTGCTTTGATGATTTCGGTTAATCTTTTAAACATACCTATAATCAATCTGATTTATGCTTTTACAAGTCTTAATATAATATGCAATACATTATATTGTGTAAAACTTAGATACAGTTTTATATACAATTTATTTTTAATGTTAGCAACAGTGATAAGCGATATTGTGACTGTATTAATTTGGACAGTAATAAAAAATACCGGCTATAATGAAGTGCTTAAAAACTATGAGTTGATGTGCATCAGCAATCTTCTGAATATTATTATAATGTTTTTGATTTATAGGGTATATCTTGCAATTCTATTAAAGCATAGATCAAGCTTTGTTAGACTTAATGAAGCGGTTGCGGTTGCTGTAATAACGGTTTTTGAAATTTTTGTTGTCTATCACTTATGTAAGCTTCCGATAAACGGTTTTGTTTTTATAATAATAATGGTCGGATTTTTGGGGTTGAACATTTACATTACTTATATAATAAATCAAGTGTCTGAAAATGCTAAGTTAAAATATGAGCTTGAAATTTCTCAAAGGCAAAGTGAAATGCAGATGTCACATTATACCGAGCTTGACAACCGATATGAAATGTCAAGAAAAATCATACATGATTTTAAAAAACACTTGGATACTTTGGAAGAACTTAAAAGCCAAAAAGATAAAAAAGCGTATGATTACGGGGTGATGTTAGAGAAAGAGATCGAAGCGTTATTTATCTGCTTTAAATGCTCAAATAAGGTACTGAGTATTGTTATGAGCCAAAAAATTGTTTTAGCTGAAGCAAATAACATAAAAGTGACAACCGATGCCCAAGATATACCGCTGAATTTCATCAGCGATTTGGACATTACAGCATTGTTAGCAAATATCTGGGACAATGCAATCGAAGCCTGATGAAAAATTGACGAAGAAAACATATTTATCGAATTTTTGATGAAAAAGGTTAACGGATTTAGATTAATTA
>CAMWXM010000191.1 GCA_947178195.1 uncultured Ruminococcus sp. | reverse complement strand
TTTTCGACAATGCTCTTGACGAAGTTAAAGATAAAGTTTTTACGAGAGATTTATTTAAAAGAGACTGAATTTAATAATGGCGAAAAATAAAAAAAAGAAAATTAAAATTTGTTTTGCTTCTTCGTCGGGTGGGCATTACGAGCAACTTCTAATGTTAAAACCCATTATGGACAAGTATGATAGTTTTGTTGTTACTGAGAGAACAAAATATGGTGCTAGAAATAATGGTAAAAAAACTTATTTTTTGCATCAAGTCAACAGAAAAGAGTTTTCATGTATTTTTAAGTTAGTATGCAACGCTTTTAAATCACTGTTTTTGATTATAAAAAAACGTCCGAACGTGGTTATTACTACTGGTGTTTTGGCAATGATACCGTTGTGCCTTTTAGCAAAATTTTTTGGAGCAAAATTGATTTATATTGAATCATTTGCGAAGGTAAATTCGCCTACAGAAACGGGGAAGTATCTTTATAAGAAAGCAGATAGATTTTACGTTCAATGGGAACAAATGCTTAAATACTATCCTGATGCCATATATCTTGGCGGAATTTATTAAAGAGGATTTTTATGATATTTATAACGCTTGGTTCTCAAAAATTTCAATTCAACAGATTATTAAAAGAAATTGATAAATTAATAGAAAATAATATTATAACTGACGAGGTGTTTGCGCAAACTGGCTACAGCGATTACAAGCCGCTGAATTATAAGTATGAGAAATTTTTAGACAGAGAAGCATTTGCTAAAATGCAAGCTGAATCTGATATGGTAATTACACATGGCGGCACAGGAGCTATTATTGGAGCCGTCAAAAACGGAAAAAAAGTTGTAGCTTGCCCTCGTTTATCAAAATATGGGGAACACGTTGACGACCATCAAATTCAAGTGTTACAAGAATTTGAGAGTATGAATTTAATTTCGGTTTCGTATGACGTTGAAAATTTAGGAAAAGTTATAGAAGAATGTAAAAATAGCGTTTATAATAAATACGTTTCAAATACCCATTCAATAATTGATTCTATTGAAAGCTATTTAAATCAACTTTCAGGTACAAAATGAGAATATTAATAGTATCTAATATGTATCCAAGTAAAAAATGTCCTTATTACGGCATTTTTGTTAAAAAGTTCGTTGATCAGTTGTCATATATTGATATAAATTATTCGTTAAGTGTAATGAAATGCGCAAAAAATAGGATATTAAAATTTTTTGGGTACGCATTTTTTTACTTGAAAACGTTATTAAAGATTATTTTTTGTCATTATGATTTGATTTATATACATTATGCCTCTCATAGCAGTTTACCTGTTTTATGGGCGAACAGAATTAAAAAGTTAAAAATTTTTACTAATGTTCATGGAAGTGACGTAGTACCAGATAATATCAAACAGGAAAAATATCAGAAATATACAAAACAAATATTATCAAAGAGTGAAAGAATTATCGTACCTTCTGAATATTTTAAAAACTACGTTGCGGAAAAGTATAATCTTATAAAAGAAAAAATTTTTATTTATCCGTCTGCAGGTATTGATAAAAATATTTTTAACCAATTTACACAAATAGACGTTGATAATTTAGAGTTAAAATATGGTTTAGATAAAAACAAAAAAACGTTTAGTTTTGTCGGCCGATTAATAGAAGGTAAAGGATGGGACGTTTTTTTGCGAGCTGTTGACATTTTAAATAAACAAAATGTGTCAGCAAACTATATCATTGTAGGTAGCGGTCCTGATAATGAAAAATTTGAATTGCTTGCAAATAAACTTAATATAGCCGAAAATTTTATAAGATTTCCTTTAATGACGCAAAATCAGTTAGCTGAAATTTACAATATATCAGATGCGTTTATTTTTCCTACTTGTAGAGAAGGAGAGAGCCTTGGACTTGTAGCAATTGAAGCAATGGCGTGTGGCACTCCTGTAATTTGCAGTGACTATGCTGCGCCGAAATTTTACGTTATTAATAATTATAACGGGTACAAGTTTGAGAAAGGTAATGTTGAACAGTTGGCTGAAAAGATGATGGAAATAGTGTCTTTATCCAAAGAAGATTATCAAAGTTTAGTAGATGGTGCAGTTCAAACTTCCCTAAATTATGAATCTGAAAAGTTGTATCAAATATTACAAAATATTTTAACTTATAATGACTAAGCATAGTACGACTACGTATCAAAATTTAATTATATTCCTTTTGTCAATTTTACCCGTTATTGATTCAATTAACGGGTATTTAACCTATGAGGGAAAAATTACTATAGGTACTGTCTACAAGTTATTTATTGTTATAGTCTTATTTTTTTCGTTATTACAAAGCGGTCAAATTTCAACAAAAAAGTTTGCAAAATTATTAGCTTTTATATTGTTTATTTTTATTTCAGTCATTTTAAATATTTTTATGGATACAAAGGCAAATATTAAAACTGATTGTATAGTTAAACTTATATTTAATGTTCTAATGTTTATATTCTTATATGAAAATATCCGCTGTCGCATTATCAATAATTTAGCTTTATATCGTATTTTTAATTATAATACAGTCCTTATGATTGTTTGCATAGCAGTTCCGTATTTTTTGAATATCGGTTACTCCTCATATATAGGCGAATTGGGATTTAAAGGATTTTACTATTCATTGAATGAACTGAATGCTGTTCAAATTATACTTTTTTATTTTTGCTTATATAAGCTATTATACCAAACTACGTGGAAGTCCTTTTTGCAGACTGTCGGAATATTTTTTTGTGTATTACTGACCAACACGAAATCAAGTATGATAGCGTGTGTGCTCGGTTTGATTTTATGGTTTATTTGTTATTTTAAGAGGAATAAAAATATTTATGTTTTTATTAGTATTATAATCGTTGCTTTGTTGTTAGGCGGTTTTGCTTTAAGCCAATTTTCAGCCTTTATGCAAAGACAGGAATTTTTATATAATACTTACGGTGGAGACATTATTGCTACATTAACAAGTGGAAGAATTTATTATTTATCCAATGCGTGGGGTAATCTAATAAGCGGTAATGGTTCGTTCATTCAGCTCATATTGGGTAACGGTTTTTCAACTTATCATCTGATAGAGATGGATTTATTAGATATGTTTTTCTTTCTGGGGATAATAGGAGTTATCGTCTTACTTGTTTTTGTAAATTGGCTATTGCGGCGTAGCAAAATAAATTTTAAAAAAGATAAGTCAGCATTGCGCAAGTTTGAATTTTATATAATTTTAGCTTTTTCATTTTTTACTGGACACATTATATTTATGGCTATGGCGGGCAGTTATTTTGTTATGCTATGTTGCTTTAACCTTACATTTAGCATAAAAGATTATAAAAATGTTAATGAAACTAATATTAAAGCCCTCTCGGTCTGTTGCAATACTTAAATTAATAAACAATAAAGCGGAAAAATCAGGATTAGTATGAATGTTTTAATAGTTGCTCCCATATTCGCACCGGACAAAAGTGTTGGTGCTGTTCGCATGTCCAGTCTCTCAGCTTATTTAGTTGACAAAGGCATCTCGTTATATGTTCTTACTAATAAAAAGCAAAATGTTGATAATACAATACATGGCATAGTTGAAATTAGAGAGATTGTTGAGGCAAAAGGCGGAGGTTTAATAAAGCGACGCCAAAACTTTGGAAATAATCAAAAAAAATATAGTTTAGAATTTATTAGTTGGTGTTCATGCACTAAATTTGACGTTGTTATTGTGAGCGGAGGACCTTTCTATACTTTTCAAATAGCTGAAGAAGCTAAACGATTGGGTATTCCGTGTATATTAGATTTTAGAGATCCATGGATATTGGATATAAGAGAATTCTCTGATTATTTTTCACCAAAGAAAAATTTATTAAAATTAATTCAGTTAAGAGCGGAATCCTCTGCAGTAAAAGCAGCAACAGCAATTGTAACGGTTACTGAAACATGGAAAGAAAAATATTGCAAACATTATAAAAAGTTTAAAGAAAAGTTTGTGTTGATAGAGAATGGATACGATGACCGTCTGTTAAAAACTATAGATTTGCCTAATACTGAAAATTCAGGATTTACTGTTGGTGTATTTGGGAAAATTTTTTATTATACAAAGAATTATTCAATGGTCTTTTTATCTGCCTTGAAAAGTTATGATAAAGACCTTAGCGTCTTACAGATTGGAGACAGAGAGGCTGATACAGATAAGTTAATCAAAAAAATTAAGTTGTCTCCTGAAATTATTAAAAGTACTGGCTTTGTTGATTATGTTGACGGTATAAAACTTTTAAATGGTGTAGATGCTTTTTTAATTATAGATGCAAGAAAAGGTGCTATTGGTACTAAAATTTACGATTATATATATCTGAACAAGCCAATTATATTTGTGGGACCTCGAAATACAGTAATTGCTAATATGGTTTCAAAATTTGAAAATGGTTTTGTATGCTCTTCTGAGGATGAAGTAATAAATGCGTTTAATGAAATAATAGAAAATAAAAAAAGTTATTTAGCGTTAGAAACTCGTCCTGAAAGTTTTTGTAGAAGTCGTCAGAATGATAAATGGTTGGATTTAATAGAAAAAATTATTAAAACATAAAAAGGCAGATTGGGTATGAAAGAATTCATTAAAAGGATAACTCCTAATTTTGTTTTAAAATTTTATCATAGTATTAAGCGTAGATTAACTGTAAGGCGTGAATCGTCTTTGGATAAAAATGATTATCCGGATTATTTGAAGAAGTGGTATAAGAAAATGACAGGGAGGAAATTGAATTTAGAATCGCCTGTAACTTATACGGAAAAACAACAGTGGCTAAAACTTTATGATATAGAACCTCTTAAAACACAACTTGCCGATAAATATCTTGTCAGGGATTATGTTAAAAACATTATTGGTGATGAGTATCTAATACCAATTATTTCGATTGACGGTAAAGATTGTTGGACAGATGCTTATGACATTGATTTTAATAAACTTCCTAATCAATTTGTTATAAAGTGCAATCACGGTTCAGGGTATAATATTATCATAAAAGATAAAAATGCTTTGACATATAGAGCAATTAAGAAAATAAAGAACCGTCTGAACAAATGGTTGAAAGAAAATTTTGCATTTCATGGCGGCCTTGAGTTGCAATATAAAGATATAAAACCTATCATATATATAGAGCAATATTTAGAGATAAATGATGATTTGCCCGATTACAAATTTATGTGCTTTTCGGGTGAAGTAAAATATGTTTGGGTTGATACGGGTAGATATACAAACCATAGAAGAACTGTATATGATTTAAATTTTAAAAAAATGCCTTTCCGCTTGCATACCTATGAACCTGTTTTGTCTGATGAACCGCCCGAAAATTTTGCTGAAATGATGGAAGTAGTAAAAAAATTATGCGGGAGTTGGAAATGCGTCAGAGTAGATTTATACAACGTAAGCGGTAAAATCTACTTTGGTGAGTTGACTTTTTCTTCGGGTTCGGGAATAGAATTAGTTTATCCTGAAGAATATAATGAAATTCTCGGTAAAGATATACAAATAG
>CAMWXM010000190.1 GCA_947178195.1 uncultured Ruminococcus sp. | reverse complement strand
CAGGAATACAGGAAAAGAAGATCTCTGAAAATCTTTAAGATTTCCGTTTCTGCGATTTTTACGCTTTTGACTTTCGGCGGGATTTTCGTTTTTGTGAAAAAGTGTAAAGCGGGAAAATGCGGCAGTCCGCAGAAACCCCAAAATTAAGCGGAGGTACTGCCGTGAAAAGAATGACTTTGGAGGAAATTGAAAATTTGCCGAAAGAGTTTATCACTGTTCGGGAAGCTGTTTCCGTTATGGGTATATCCTGCAAAATGTTTTACAGGAACATTGACAAAATGCCGTTTGCTGTTCTGAAGCTGGGGCGTAATTACAAAATACCCAAGCAGCCCTTTGTGGAATATGTACGCAGCGGGCGGAAAGTGGTGGATAAGTAGGCGGCAGTGTAGCCGTTCAGGGTGGTGGGAGGGAATAGCGGCTGGAAGACAGCAAGCACAGAAAAAGTGGATACTTTTTCCCATTTGGCAGAAAGTGCCAAATGGCAGAGGAAATTCCCCTGAAACCCCGATTGTAAATATAATCTGTAGTACAGTAGAGGAGCAAATTGATGAGCAAAAGAAAAAATGAGAAGCATATAAAACTTAACGATGACGAGTTGAGAATAATACTCGAGCGATCAAAAAAACTTAACCTCAGAGTGGGAACATATATGAGACTGATTGCTGTGAAAGGTGAAATCAAGGAGTATGACATGAAACTTGTTAATGATGTCAGGATGGAAATTCACAGAATAGGAGTTAATATCAATCAGATAGCTCAGATGATAAATAGAACGGGTCAAGTCTATGAAAATGATATTAAGGCAGTAAAGCATGAATTTAACGAACTTAAGAACATGATTGAAAATTGGTTAAAACCATTAGATGACTGAAAGGAGAAAATATGCCAGTAGTTGAACATATATCATCTATACATTCCAAGCCCTTTGAGTTTTTACGCTATATTGCAAATGACAAAAAAACCAAAGGATCGGAGTTGATAACAGGAATAAATATATCGGAAGATCCGTCAGAGGCTTTTATAGCTTTCAGGCGAACATATAAAAAATATTCAACTGATGATTTTTTTCAAAACGATAAATCAAATAAAACGCAGAAAGAAAAAATTTTATTACATCATTACGTTCAGTCATTTTGTCCGGAAGAAAAAATTACACCGGATGAGGCACATAAGATCGGTATTGAATGGGCAAAAAAAGTTTTTGGCGATGATCATCAGATAGTTGTGAGTACACACATTGATAAAGGTCATCTGCATAATCATTTTGCGGTATCGTCTTTAAATATGTATGGAAAGAAATGGCACGACAATCAAAATACTCTCAAGCGTGCAAGAAAAATATCCGATGAGATTGCTCTTGAACATGGACTTCATATTATTGAAAATCCCAAACACAAGAATACAACGAAATATTCAGAATGGCTTGCAAAGCAAAACGGAACATCTTGGAAACAGCAGCTTGCCGCCGATATTGATAAATTGATTTTATGTGAGGACGTGCAAAGTATTTCAGATTTGACAGACAAGTTAAATGAGCATGGTTATACCGTTCGGTCTGGCAAGTATCTTTCTATAAAAGCACCAAAACAAAAAAATGCTATCCGCAGCTTTCGGTTGGGTGACGGATATTCTGTTGATGATTTGCAATATCGCATTTTGCACAAGGAACAGGAAATTAGTTTGTCGGCAATTCAGAAGTACTCAGGTATACAGCGAGAATGCGATTATGTGGATATGTGTGCAGAAAAGTACAGAATGTCCGAAGAATACCGCAATGCTGAGAAGAAAGACCCTTTTGAGGCTATGAGACTGCTTAATATGATTGTGTTTGAAGCGGAGAACGCTGCGTACAGGGAGTGGATAGGCAATGTTCCTGAAGAAAAAAACGAGGAGGAAGATGAAGATGAGTAAGAAAATTATCGCAGTAGCCAACCAAAAGGGCGGTGTGGGTAAGACCACCACAACGGTAAATCTTGGTGCAGCTCTCGCCCTTAATGGCAAGAAGGTATGCCTTATCGACCTTGACCCACAGGCAAATATGTCGGCATATCTCGGCTATGAGGACAACGATAGCCCCAACATCAACGATATGATGATGATAGCTGTTCGTGGAGGCGAAGTCCCCAACGGGATATTGCACAACGAGAAGAATAACGTTGATTATGTCCCCTCGGATATTAATCTTTCCTCGGCAGACTTCTATTTGTCTCAGGCTCTTGCAAGGGAAAGCGTTCTGAAACGTATTCTTTCCGCTGAATGTTTTGCTGAATATGACTACATAATCGTTGATTGTTTGCCATCTCTCGGTGTGCTACTGATGAACGCACTTACAGCGGCTGACGGTGTGGTAATACCCGTACAAACGCAGAAGTTTGCCCTGAATGGCTTACAGGGTTTGACAGACGTTATCAGTCAGATCAAGGGGACAGTAAATCCGAGACTTGAAATTATCGGCATACTGCCCACAATGCTTGATAGTACTAACATGAGTAAAGATACGATAAATACTCTGTCTGAGCAATACAGCGATAGTCTCATGAATACACGGATCAGCCGTTCTGTAGAAGCTGCTTACTCGGCGCAGAAGTGCAGTAGCTTATGTCTGAATAACACTAAGCTCGGCGAGGAGTATAAAACTCTTGCTAATGAGGTTCTTATTTGGTGCGGAGCATAAAATTCCCCAGTGGGGAATTTTAAGGAGGTGCAGCAATGCAAAAGTACATATGTAAGTGCGGCAAGACGTTTAAAAAGTCTACAAAAGCCGAAATAACGGGATATGCTATAAACGATTATTCTCCGCAGCACGAATGTTACGGTTGTCCGTATATCGTTACCGAACGAGACTGGATAACAAAAGAGGTCGTTAAGCGTGAATGCAGGGCAACACCGAAAATCACCTATTTGACAAGGTGCTGTATCGGAACGGAAAAGGGTGATTTTTCTTCCTGCAAGCTGTACTCCCTCGATTTGGTTTTCGTGAAAAGAGTATTGAATTATGTTAATTCACTGGACGGAGCAGAAGCAGCAACAGAATTTTCTAATTGCATACCCGATGAATGGAGAGCGTCATGTTTCGGTCAATGCTATTCTTTTAATGATTGCTTTGGACTTGCTATTTTTGATTTGAATTTCAAAAAGAACAAAAAAGGCACAGAAGCCCGCAGGCTTGTCAAGGAGCGATTCTTTTATAATGACGGCACACGTAAAGATATGACCGAAGAAAAAGAACGGAAGACTATTTTAATGCGTATTCATATTGCAAAAGAAAACGCAGGGAATAAAACAATTGCTATGGCAAAAGCAAATGAGAAAACGGAGGTAACAACAATGTCAAAATTCAATATAAACGCAATGCTCAGCGCTCCGGCTGCGGTTATGCCGGAACAGTACACACAGGCGGCGCAGCTTCACGCTGAAATAATAAACTGCGCAAAGACAGCGCAGGAAACCTTTATCAGATGGCAGTAGGATTTAAGAAAATGCGTGATGAGAAGCTGTATATAGCTCTGGGTTATGACAACTTCGGGGATTACTGCGAACAGAAAGCAGAATTAAGCCGTCAGAACGTCTATCAATACATTAAGGTCGTTGAAAATCTGCCAAAGGATTTTGTCTTGTCAACAAGACAAATCGGAAAGGAAAAATTGTATCTGCTGTCTACAATGTCGGAATCGGACAGAGAGGAAATCGTAGAAACTACTGACCTCGAAAGCACAACAGTAAAACAACTTAAAGATAAGATCAAGGAGCTTGAAGAAAAGAACTCGGCGGCGGACAAGGCAAGCGCAGAGAGTAAACAGCAGCTTGTACAGCGTGACGAGGAAATAAATAGGCTTAAAGGCGAGAACATCAAGCTGCAGGGCAGAGACGAAAAAAGCACCGCCAAACTGGAAGCCGAAACGGCAAAGGTCGAGGAACTCAAAGCTGAAAAGGAACGTTTGGAGCAGCAGTTAACGGAAGCGAAAAAAAGAGCTGCCGAAAAACAAGAGTCTACTGAAAATCCTGCGGATAAAAAGAAGATCGCCGATCTTGAAGCGCAGATAAAGGAATTTGAAAACCGTCCGATAGATGTGGTTTACGAAAAAGATGAGGAAGAGATAAATCGTTTGAAAGAGAAGATAGCACAGCTTGAATCCGAAGAAAAGACATCGAAATCAGATATAAAGGTTTTTATGTTAAAGATGACATTTGATAATTTGGATGAGCTTATCAAACTGGTTAAAAAAAGTGGTGATCCTGCTCTTGAAAATGCGGTAAAAAATGCAAGATTATTAAAGCTGTAATATGAAAATATGCGGAGCAAAATCGCACGACTGGTGTGAAGTTTTGCCATTTATCACTTTTTTTATACCATTTGTCGAATTTTGGTTGCATTGCATAGAAATATTAGATAAAATAAGATGTTAAGGTTTAATACACAACAATAACTGGAGGAATTGAAATGAAAAACAAGAAGATCATATCAGTAATACTGGCTGCATTGACAGCGCTGACAATATCGGGGTGTGCAAGTCAGGAATCCGAACATACTACATATTCATCAGATCAGGTGGAGAACATGTCAGATGATGAATTGGAATCAGCTATGCTTAAAGCTGCCGAGGAAATTGAAGCTGCAGATAAGCAGACAAAAACCGAAAAAACTGACGGAGAGCCTGAAAAAATCGATTTTTGGAAAGATGTTAAGGTCACATTTGAGGGAGTGGAAACATGGAGGCTTGACTGGAAAGCGGAGTATGTAGGAGATAATGAAACGCTGAAGAAGCATTGTAAATTTAAAAATCTTCATTTCCCAATCTTTGAAAATGATGAAGATATTTTAAATGGCAGCACCGTCAGTGTTGCATGCAGTATAGATAAAAATTTCCTGAATGGAGCTAATATAGAGATTCTTGGAGATTATGACAGCGAACAAGAATTATACTATAAAGAATATACCGTTGAGGGGCTTAAAACATATTTAACAAAACTGGGCGACTACGATTATACCGAAATTGACAATGCGGCACGTGAATATATTGAGACTATGGAATCTTTTTCCTTAATTTTGGGAAATGGATTTGCATATGACGGAAAAAAATATACTGTTGATTCGGTAGAATATCATCTTTCGGACAGGGTACTTGCTTTTGATGATGGCAGCGATCATAATAAATTTTTATATTTTATTCAGGCAAGCCCAAAATGCGGAGATGAACAACTTGATTTTTATGTTGGATATATATATATATATAAATGACATATGTGTTACACAAGACGGTCAAATATCAAGTAGCGATATGTTTAATTCATATAATTTTATAGAGAATCATCTTTATAATGAGGATTATTCAGATACTTCAAATTTTTTTGAAATAAAATCAACTGACTACTCATGCTTTACAACATTTGAAAATGTAATAGCATATATATTCGAACACGGCTATGAGTTCAATAACAGTCGTATTTCCGAATACGACGCCCAGCCTATAAATTAATGCAACACCTGAGATAATTTTTAAAAATTTGTTTAGAGCCTGTTCACATAAAAGTATTGCAATTAAGAAAAAAGTATCATATAATAA
>CAMWXM010000189.1 GCA_947178195.1 uncultured Ruminococcus sp. | reverse complement strand
ATAAACGTGAAGCGGTAATTGTGCTACCGCTTCGCTTAAAACTCTCACACAAGCATATACAACTGTATGCTGCATTGCCGTTCTGTCATTGACTCGCTTTCCACTGTTCGACCTGCCAAAAAAATAACTGTAGGACGGGCTGTCATAGCTGTCCTTCGGCTTATCTCTCGACCGGAACAATCCGCTGAAAATGCCCATATGCATCACGCTCCTTTCATTGACTTTTTCTATGGGCTTGTGATATAATAAACTATCGAAACTAATTATTATATGGAGGTTGTTATGTCTATAAACAGTAAAGTCTTTTCGTTTATATGCGATGATTTAGAATTACAACTTGAACTCTATACTAAAGAGTATATTGAAAATGAATTGAAAATGATTAATGGTATTACAGTCGATTCTGTAGAGATTGTTCCGCATGAAACACCCGCAAGACTTAGAAATATCTATCTTGGCGATGATAATCATGAAAAGTATCATTTTTTTGCATACATCAAGTTTTTTTCATTTAAAAACGAAAAATACGGTATAGTTGGTGGTAAAACCAATTACCCACGTCATGATATACGTTTTGATAAATTAGCTGACAACAATGATAACAGAATTGCGCGCATTTTTTTGAATAGAAATAATATAGAATGGGATAACGAAGTCCTAATAATTAATCATACAATGGAAAAAGACAGAAAAACTGATGAACTTCAATCTATATTTATCGAGCGTTATTTACAAAGGAAATTCAACTTGTTTGATAGCTAAGTTTACAATTATTGTCATAAAACTAACATCTCCCTTGAATCATAAATCGAATAACCAGACACACATCCACAGCGAATCGCCCTGTCCAGAGCCATTATAAGAGCAACCGCACCGTCAATCTTTTCTGTAGACTTTTCCTTGTCCGGCTTTATATTTCCTGCAGGATCACGCTTAATGAAAATGTTGTCCATCATCCAGCGGAGAACAGGATGCCCATTATGTGCAAGTTTCTGTTCCAAAGTCAGTTTCATGAGTTCCTTAGTCGGTGGACTCATATCTTTATATCCTTGCCCGAACTGTACCAGCGTAAATCCAATATCTTCAAGATTCTGCGACATCTGGACTGCACCCCATCTGTCAAATGCTATCTCACGGATATTGAACTTATTTCCAAGTTCTTCAATGAAATTTTCAATAAAGCCATAGTGAACAACGTCGCCCTCAGTAGTCAGCAAAAATCCCTGACGTTCCCACAAATCATAAGGAACATGGTCACGGCGGACACGCAGAGGAATCGTTTCTTCGGGAATCCAGAAGAACGGCAGAATGTAATAAAAATCATCTTCGTCAGTCGGTGGGAAAACAAGTACAAATGCCGTAATATCGGTAGTTGATGCAAGGTCAAGACCGCCGTAGCAAACACGCCCTCTAAGATTTTCTTCATTAAACGTGACTTTGCATTTATCCCATTTTTCCATCGGCATCCATCTTATCGACTGCTTTACCCACTGATTCAGACGGAGCTGTCGAAAAGCGTTTTCTTCCCCCGGATTCTGTCTTGCAGAATCGCAAGCTGCCTGTACTTTATCCATGCCGACTGTTATTCCAAGAGAGGGATTTGCTTTTGCCCAAACTTTCGGGTCTGTCCAATCCTCATTCTCGTCTGCACCATAAATGACAGGATAAAACGTAGGATCGATTTTTCTTCCTTCTAAAATATCCTTTGCCTTCTGATGTGTTTCGTAGCAAATAGAATGCGTATCCGTTCCGGCAGTAGTAATAAGAAAATAAAGCGGCTGCATTCTTGCATCACCTGAACCTTTTGTCATAACGTCAAATAGCTTTCTGTTAGGCTGAGTATGAAGTTCATCAAATACAACGCCGTGTATGTTAAAGCCGTGCTTGGAATAAGCCTCGGCAGAAAGCACCTGATAGAAAGAATTTGTTGGAAGATAGATGATTCTCTTTTGAGAAGTCAATATTTTCACTCGCTTTGAAAGTGCTGGACACATCCGCACCATGTCAGCAGCAACGTCAAAAACGATAGCCGCCTGTTGTCGGTCAGCAGCACAGCCGTAAACCTCCGCACGTTCTTCAAAATCTCCACAGGTCAGCAAAAGCGCAACTGCTGCCGCAAGCTCTGATTTGCCTTGCTTTTTCGGTATCTCTATATACGCTGTATTAAACTGCCGATAACCGTTAGGTTTCAGAACACCGAACAGATCACGGATAATTCGCTCCTGCCAATCGATCAGTTCAAATTTTTTACCTGCCCATGTGCCTTTGGTATGGCACAGACACTCAATAAAATTGACGGCATAATCTGCCGCCTTTTTGCTATATTTTGAAGCCTCCGACATAAATCTTGTCGGCTTGTAGCCTTTAAGTTTTCTCATTTTACACCTCCGATATAAAAAAAGACCTGCCAAAAGCAAGTCTAAAGTTATTATTGTTGAAAGCTTCGGGGCGATTTTTAATTGAACCCCTCTTCCATTGTAAACATATTACCATAAAAAATCAAGGATAGCAAGTCATTCTGAAACAATAAACTGCACAATGTTTCAGGAATGAAATTGTGCAGTTTATGATGTCAAAAGGAAAACGAAAACGGCTGTACGAGCTACAGCCCCTTACGAGGCTCAGCTTTGATCGAGACTGGTTTTTATCGTCCGGTTCTGCACTCCCATTCAAACTCTGCCCAAATTTCATACTGTTCTCTGCAAAATTCTTCTTTATCAATTTCTTCAGTTTTGTAGTCAACGCTTATCAGTTCTTCAAAGACTGTATCCTTTTCCTCTGCATCTTCTCTGGCGTATTCTTCAGCGTATTTTTCCTTGAAGTTTTCCGCTTCCAAGCCGGTAAGCTCTAAATCGTATTCCCATTCTGCATCTGCCCATGTGATTGTTACCTTTGTGATTCTTTCCATTTTCGTTTTCCTCCGTTTTTTTCGTTGTTTTCCCTTTCGGTGATTACATATTACCATAGAAAAGCACACTTAGCAAGCGGCTAAATGTACAGAAAAAACGAAGAAAATCGGCTCAGATGATTGTGTAGTTTATACCTTGCTAAACTTGATTTTATATGGTAAAATACATTACAATGGAAGAACGGTCTCCGTTAAATTTTGCTCCCCAAAGGATGTAAAAACAAAGAGCAGAAAAGGGGCATTTTTCAGCCCCATGCTTTTCACTCGTACTCTTTCAGAAGAAGTGTAAGTGCCGTTTCTGCCTCTTTGATCTGTGGAAAAACCATCTTGAAATATCATTATTCAAATGGAAATTCATCCGACTCATCCATTTTCTTTTTCCACGCTGTGTATTCTTCATAGGTGACTGCCGCCGCTCCAGTGCATACTGGGCATTCCTGTCCAATATCCTTATCCGATGGTGCTTCCACATCCGGTTCATAATAATTCGGCTCTTCCCACTGCCTCCGGGCTTCGTCGTTTGCCTGCCGGATTGCCGTTTCCTCATCAGAAGCCAACTCCATGTCATTCCACCACAATGGTTCGCAGGGTCCGTTTTCCGCATCGCCGTCCGTTCCGGGAACCACCATCCATACCTTATACCAACTCATTTCCGCCATAATAGAATCCTCTTTCAATCCGCATGATCCATTCAACATAGTCAAAACCTCATTCTTTCATAATTTTCGGCTCGGTTTTCCGTTCCGTTGTACACATATTAACTCTGAATGTGATAAATTGCAACAGTGAGTAATGACAATTATTTCAGCTATATTTCGGGCATCATTGTGTGAATTATGACTTCAAAAACAAGCCCCGTAGTTGCCCACATATGCCGCCGTTCCATGAATGGGGTAACTTTACGAAGGAAACCAGAACGGCGTCGTACAGGGCGGTGTGGCGGCTTATTCCGCAGAATAATGCTTGTGCATGATGGAGAGAATTTTTTCTTGCTCATCCTTGGAAATGCCTATACTTTCCAGTGATTGACGAGTACCGCAGTCAGGGCAAATAAATGTAGCATTGTCGGTTCTGGATAATGCCGGACGTTCGGCATAAGCCTTATTGCAAAGCGGACATATCCTTGTTAATTTTTCTGCTGATTTCATTTTCTGCACCCCCGTTCGCTGATGTCAAAGGCAAGCCTTAAATGTTTCAGGTCAAAACCAAAATCACGGTATCCGGCAGTACAAGTTCTCACATAGGTACTGCTCGGAATTCCCAGCGGTCTGTCCTCATGCATGATGTACACAAAAGCCGTTAGTGTTTTGCTTTCATCGTTTTCAAAAAGTTTGACAGGCAATTCCATTTCCTTTTTGTAGTAGAAATTGGGATAGCCTTCATAGGCATCAAGGCGATGCTCATCGGTTTCTGACACTTCCCAGACCGCAACCGGAACTTTGGAATTTCCGGCTTTTTCAATGGTGAGGTAAGAGCCTGTTTTGCTGCCCTTGAAAAGCAGCCGGTATCCGTTGATCCAAGCTGTTCCGACAGGCTTTGCATCGGGACAGCGAAAACGCATTTGTTTCACATTAAGATTTGAACCGTAGGCAAGGTAATATTTTTTCATGGTGATCTTTCCTTTCCGAAGGGGATACCCTTCTACCACCCTAAGCCACCCGTAGGTGGCATGAGAGGCAGGAGGCTAACTCCTGCGGTCAATTTCCAAATCTCCATGCGGCATTGCCGTACAAGTTTCGCATCAGAATTTCTCTTGCAGTTTTGAACTCATCCCCGACAAAACCCAAGCGGATTAGCCATGTTCTCATCAAAAACTTTTTGTTTTCGGAAGTACTTTTCTTTGGCGATGCTGTTTTCAGCTCCTTTGCCATTTCAGAAAGGGCAAGTGCAAGCTGAATGAAGGTTTTCAATTCTCCTGCGTGAAGTCCATTTTTTCTTCCGTTTTCAGGCTTGTTGAATTGGAATAATCTGAATTCGATCGTTCCTTTTGTGAAAACACTGTGCATATTCAACTGAGCATATCTGCTGTCGTTGTAATGTTGGTCTCTGCCGTAGGTGCAACCCTGAGAACCGTACCAGATGTCCGCAAGCTGTGCCATCGTTGTCGGCTTTTTGATGTTGAGCTGCTCTAAAAATTTTGGATTTACTGTTCGGCAGTAGCGGTTGGTTCTTCCTCTGTCTATTTTCAGGCTTTCTATCAGAAGTTCTTCATGGCTTGCCATAATGTTTGCAAGATTTCTAAGGCTTTGCGGAGTGTGACCGTTCGCACCAATATGAACGTGGATTCCGCATCCTCTGGTGTAATCACTTTTTGCACCAGCCTTGCGAAGTCTTCTAACAAGTTCCTGCAAGGGTTCAATGTCGCTGTATGTAAGAATCGGCGTTACCATTTCGCACTTTTCGCTGTCGATTCCTGAAATGGAAACGTCCTTTTGGAATTTCCACTCTCTGCCTTGCGAATCCCATGCGCTCCAAGTCTGGTAGCCGTTGCGTCCGGCGGTGTTTTCGTATCTGCCTGTGCCCAAAAATTCGGCGGCAAGTTTGGCGGCCTTGTTTCTGGTGATGCTGTTCATATCCATCACTACTCCGACAGTCTGATTTTTCAGATTTTCGATTTGCTTTTTTGTTTTTACATTCATTGTTTTTTCATCCGTTTTT
>CAMWXM010000188.1 GCA_947178195.1 uncultured Ruminococcus sp. | reverse complement strand
TTAAATCCTAGTAATATTTATAACTGTTAATAATTTTTTTTTTTTTTGAGCGTGTCACTTATGACGCTCATGATATTCGATCCCTCTCTTTAAAGGTGTTTTGTAGCCATTTTTAGCGTGCGGACGTTTTTCGTTGTAAAAGATCATATAGTTATCAATTGCCGTTCTGAGTTCTTTCTCAGAACGGTATTTAATAATCACAATTGGTAAATAGCAAATGTCTCAAAAATGGCATGGTATGGTTTACCACACTTTAGCTCCGTGTTGCTATATTATGATTTTAGACACTTTGACCGCAAATAAGTTGATATTATACAAAATGATGAAATATATTGTTATGCTCATATCTTTCCTTTTACACAAATCAAGGTTGTATTGAAATCTTAATATGATGATAGCAAGCAAAAATGATGCGAACGTAAGAAAATTGAGTCAAATGGTGTAATATAGTTGACTTTGTAGTATGAATATTGTATAATTATATACAACGCTATTGAAACACTGTTTTCGTAATTTAGTAGACAGCTATATTTAGGATCCTGCCAACACGAAAAGGATTCTTTTTTCGAATTAATGAGGTGACAGAATAGCTGTAAGTTATAAGAGATTTCAAAAGATGCTGATTGATAGAAATATGAAAAAAGGTGCGTTATTTAAATTGTCTGGTATTAGCAACGCATCCATTACGAAGATTGGCAAAACGGTTGCATTACAACAGATGTTCTTAATAAGATTATGTACTGCGTTAGAATGCAATATTGAAGATATTATGGAGATTATAAAAGAATAGACCACTCCCATATGTAGTGATAATTAATAGCTCGGCATTATGGATGTTGTCCAACAGGAAAGGAGCTTTTTGAAATGAACATTCAGAATCCTCCAAAGATAGGTGACACGTTATTTTTGATGCATAGAGAAGTAGTAGTAATAAAGGTGTACACATTGTTTGGATTTGTTATAGTACGCTATTTGGACGAAATGAAGGAATTTTGTGTGGATGGTTGTGCTTTATCTCAAGAACCGGACTATACAAATTCAATTTCGTTAAAATTATTAAGGGGGAAATGCTGTGAGTAGCATCAAAAGATTTATTGAAGGATATATGACTGGCAATGCATGGGAAGATTTATGCGTTCAGTGTTATCGTATTCGCTATCAAAAAGATAACTATACCGCAATTCCCGCTACCCAAGGAGGCGATGCTGGTATAGAAGGTTTTACATATAAAGGTGTTGTTCATCAGTGCTACTGCCCAGAGAGAGATTATTCCGATAATGAGCTATATGATCATCAACGCGACAAGCTTACTGACGATATAGAAAAGTTAAAGAAAAACGCTAATAGACTTAAGGCACTTGGAGTCCCTCCCGTTGTTGAGTGGCATTTTAATATTCCAGAATATAAGGACACTCGAATTCTTAAGCATGCTGAAAGCAAACGCCAAGAAGTAATTAAAGCAAAAAAAGATAAACCTTCTGACTATGCACATATTGCAGATGATTTTCAAATTGTTATTAAAATTGCAGAAGATTTTACACCGGAAATAAGTCGAGTCATTCGTACATCTTTATCAGATATGCGACTCAATTTAGCTATTGAACATTCGAGTGAGCCTGATTGGTCAAAATGTGATTCTGAAAAAGTTGGAAACATACGCAGAAAGATCAAGGCAATCATGCTTGTTGATGACGCTGATGAAGCTTTAAATAAAGTCGTCGGGATTTATGTTGACTGCTACATAAGTGGATTGGAAATTCTGAATGATTTACGGGTACACTTCCCAGAGATATACGAAGAAATTTATCGACTTGAGCAAAGCTACAAGCGTGAAGTGTCAATTAAAACTCTCATGAATACGGATAAAACTATGAATCGTACTTTGTTTGATGCAATTCTCAACGAGTTTCATTCCAAACTCGAACGAGATTTTTCTTCTAGATTTACTGAAGCAGCCATTGGCGAACTAAAGCAAGATTTAATAGCAAGTTGGCTTGCAGACTGTTCAATGGAATTTAGGGGGTAAATAAATGAGAGAAGCTACGTTAAAATATACCGATATTGTTTTCGACGCAAAACCGGATGCGGTTCCGTACAATTACCGTATCAGCTATAAGGTCACTCAACTTTGTTTAATTATGCAGATTTGCGGTCGTGGAGGTGTTTGTTCGCTTATAAAGCTTCACATGATTTCATTCGCCTTAATTTCTCAGGAGAACATGAGAAAGCTTGTTGAATTTGCGGACGGAACCGGTAGTGCGCCAATTGTTCGTTTTGATCCATCAGTTAACCGAGCTCTAACATATGCAATAGGATATGGGTTAATTGAACGACAGCAGAATGCAAAATACAAACTAACTGACCGCGGTAAGCAACTTGCAGAACGGATAAAGATTGTTGGAGATCTTATGGTAGTCGAAATAGACGATTTAAACTTGCTAGCAAAAAAGTTAACCGAAAGCAAAGTTGAAGAAATAGTTGATAGGTGGAGGATAAAAGATGCTGAGAATCAATAGACTACGGATTGAAATTTACACTGTTAAAGGTGTGTATGGAATCGATGAATCTTTTAAAGACGGATTAAACTTTATAGCAAGCCTTGAAAATACTTGCGGAAAGAGTTCAATTCTTGCTGCCATTTATTATTGCCTTGGTTTTGAGCAAATCCTTGGTGGTGCCGGTGGAATTGGAAGCAAAGTTCTCACATCTGCTTTTAAAACCGCAATTGAGTATAATGGAGAGCCTTTAACGGTAACTGAGTCTGGAGCTTATCTTGAAATCATCAATGGAAGTGAAACTCGAACAATTTACAGAAATATTAAATCAGAAAGTAAAGATAACCACCTTGTGACTGTTTATTATGGAAATTATGATTCAATAAGTAATAACAAGACATTATCTGAAGACTATTATGTCAATATCCAGAATTCCGCAACAAGCGAAAAGGGATTCCATACTTTTCTTGAAGAGTTTCTTCATATGGAGCTTCCGTTGGTTCGTACATCGGATGGCAATGAGCGAAAATTATATCTGCAGATGATTTTCGCCTCTATGTTTATCGAGCAAAAACATGGTTGGTCAGATATTCTTTCTGGCATGCCAGTGTTTGGAATCCGTGAATCTAAGAAACGAATTGTAGAGTATATATTGGGATTGGATACATTGAAAAACGAAAAGGAGAGAGAGCGCCTTAACGCTGTAAAAACTCAGCTTGAATACAAATGGGAGCAATTGATTTCTGATTTTGAAAGAGTTGTTCATTCAGAATCATGTGAAATTTCAAATCTCCCAATTCATCCACGAGTTTTATCAAACATTGATTATTCAAGAATAGCTGTTTCGGGTTTAGGGTCACCCTCTATTGAAGAAGAAATACAATCTCTGAATAATGAGTATGATGAATTGCGTCAATTGAAACCCCTTGTACGTGATAATTTTGATGCTCTTAACACCGAACTATCAGAAACACAAACACAAATACTTGCTTTTGAAAATCGCCTACATGAAATAAATAGAGACTTATTAAGTTACAACGAAGCAATTAAACGACTAAGTGCAGATTTGTCACTGGTAAACTCAGATATCCGTAATAATAACGATGCTGCACGTCTTCAAAAATTTGGTTCTGAAGCAACAGGTGGAGACATTTCAGTCGATATATGTCCCGTTTGCAAACAGCATATTCAAGATAATTTGCTTGATACGGAAGCTGTAAGCGGCTTTATGAGTATCGAAGATAATATAAGGCATCTTAAGGAGCAAAAAAAGATGCTGGAATTCACATTGGGAAGTCGCAAAGAATCACGCGAAAAACTCAGTAGAGAAAAAGATGATCTTGAAGTACGGCTTCAAACACTACGACGATTAGCGCAGACGCTTCGTTCGGATCTGTTTACAACCACAGACACGGAAGCCTCAGAGGCAATTATGCTCAAGCGGATAGAGATCAGTAACCGCATTGAACGGTTGTCAAAATTGAAAAATACTGTTGTGTCTCTAACCGAGCAATTAAAGGAATTATCTATAGAGTGGAATACATATCTTGACCAAAAGAACAAGCTTCCAAAAAAAGATATCTCAGAGTCGGATGTTGAAAAAATTTCTCTCTTAAAAAAACGATTTATTGAAAATCTGAAGCGGTATCACTACAGCAGTTTGTCAAGCTTTGAGGGAATTGATATTTCTATTAATTCATCACTTCTGCCCACTATTGATGGATTTGATATGAAATTTGATTCATCAGCTAGTGATGGTATTCGTGTAATCTGGGCGTTCACAATGGCACTGTTACAAGTTTCTATTGAGAAAAATGGTAATCATCCTGGCGTTATCATTTTTGATGAACCTGCACAGCAAAGTATTGTGCCAGAAGATATGAAAAGCTTCATTGAGTCGGTCGTAGAAATCAAAAATCCATTCCAAATCATTACTGCTATTACATTAAACAGCCAAGAACTCATTAGTATTATTAATGGATTGGATGCATCAAGTTACAATAAAACCCAAATTGAAGGAAAGGCATTTAAGGCGTTATAAATCAGATTTAATACATTATGAAGTGCATCTATTGCAATAGGAACACAGATTTGACGGTGAATCACCTACCGAAATTTGCCCCCAAGGTTCGGACAACGGCAGGTGATTTTTTATAAATCCTTATTTCAAGCAATTTTGCGAGTCATCCTATTTGAAATTCAAAATGGACACTTAAAACAAAACAGTCAAAAATCGGAAATAAAAAATCTTTTTTCCTATACAGAGACAGTACTTTCAAACCTTGATATAGAAAGGTTTTGAGAGCATTTTTGTTGTGCCGATTTTTAGATAAAATCTATTGGCATATTACAGTTTATCGTAACCGTCAAACCCTCAAACGCCCACAAAATACATTGCTACTGCCGATCTGTACCGACAGTGGCAATTATCATTTTAAATCAGTATTTCAAAGCAATACCGGTTCATTCGACATCAGCAGCCTAAAAAATAATTCTCAACATTGATACTGTTAGCACAATTATAGGTTGGATATTATTCATTAACTGAGCTTTGGCGGCAGTTGGACTGCCGCCGGGCTCTTTTTTAGGGTAAAACTACTTGTAGTACACTACTATGGAGGAGATGAATTTATGAAAAAATTAAAGAGAAAGGCGAGTGAGTATCTTGGCAAACGGCGTAAAACTGTATTATTTTGCATATCTGTCGGTTGACAACAGCTTCCTGAAACTTACATTAAACGCTGAGGAAGACGGTTTGAATTATCGGGTCATAAGCACAGAAGAGCGTCCTCCAAGCTCGCTGATTTGGCGTGGAAAATGGAAAAATCGCATTGTCCCAAAGGACGACATAGACAGACTCCAAGGTGCATTTCTTTACGAAATGTTCTGTATCGAAAATGACCCGTTGCTGATGTTTCGCAAGTTATTCTTGATGTACAAGGATTATTACGGTGAGACCAAAGAAAAGCTTGCGGAGATTGAAAATCACATGAAAGTTATTGCTAATGAGGCTTTGAAACCGATATGATTCATTAACCAAGTTTTGGCGGCAGTTGGACTGCCGCCGGTTGTTTTTTAAAGGGTTAAATTAAAC
>CAMWXM010000187.1 GCA_947178195.1 uncultured Ruminococcus sp. | reverse complement strand
TCAAGTGAATTTTTAAACCTTAAAAAAATTATTCTTTACACCTAACTTAACTGCGTTAGTCTGCGTTTTAATCCAAATAACTTAACCCCAATAAACTCTTCATAGTTATCTAACAATTGTAATTCATTAATTTTATCATTTACTATTTCTTTTATTTTTCGTGAATTCTGTGCATATTTCCTTTCAATAGCCTGTATAAAATTAATCGTTGAATTATAAGCGTCACGTCTTCCTTTTACTATTTCTGTTGATGTATCAGTTATTATATTTCCATTTTTATCTAATTTGCCGTTTAAACCGAGAACTTTGTTTAACTCATCATTTCGTTTACTTGCAGACACTTTATCATTTTTATCACTATAATATATCTTTCCTGAACTTTTATACCTTATATGTTCCATTTGCAGATGATTTAATGGATTTAAGACAATTTCAGTTTCTTTCTTTTTACTGTCACAACATAATATGCGATTACTTCCATGTGAAATGTCAACTTGCTCTCCACCATCACATACTAATATATAGTTTTCATAGTCAAGTACCAAATCCTTATATTTGCTTAACGGCTTAAAATGTTCAATTTTTGTTCTTAAGGAATTTTCATCATTTATCTTTCGCATGCAGTATGCACATAAGCCATGTTGGTCAGCGATTAAACGCTTTCTAATATCTTTCTTTATGGTTAAATTATTAAAAAATTCACGCAAAGCATGTGTGTCTGTATCTGACAATTTTTTCCACTCCAAAGACTGCTTCTTATTATTCAATTCACATTTTATGGTAGCAGTAGGATTTCTTCTTTTAATATAAATCAATTATAGTCCTCCAAATTTAGAAGCCATTTTGCATTGACTACCTCGCTATTATCTTTACCAAATTTATAAACCATATTATCCCAAACCTTTTTTGCACTATCATATTGTTCTTCATTGATAAGTTCTTCAAGTTCATCTCGTAATGTTTGTAATTCCACTGGAATTCCACTGCTTCCTTGACGAAGCTCCAAAACATCTTGTATGGAGTATGCATATGCGTTTTCAAGGTAAGTTATTTCTTGATTATCATCAATGCAAATCAGTATTTCATTTTTACATGAAGAAATTATGATAGGTGAATGCGTTGCAACAATAAATTGAATATTAGGAAGAACCTTTTCCAATGCACCAATTACTCGCCACTGCCACTTGGGGTGAAGATGAAGGTCTATTTCATCTATTAAAATAACTCCCTCCGCCTCGTTTATATTTTCAAAAGCTGGATTTAATACAGCAAGACGATATGCTATGTCAAGAATCATATATAGCAGTGACTGATAACCTGCACTGAGTTTTGAAATCGGCAGTTCAAAATTATCTTCAATATATGAAAGTTCCTCATATTTGCGAGAGTAACATATTTCAGGATCTGTTTTAAGTTCACTCATATATTTCATAAATGAAGAAATTATTTTTCTAAATGCTTCATATTCAGGAATTTTCTTATTTTTCTTAAAAGCACTTATTTCCATTTCAAGGCACCAATTAGTAATTTCGCTTAAATTAATTGTGCTTTCCAAGCATCTATAATAACCATCCCTTCTGTCTTTCACTTTTCGAGGCTTTACTTCATCAATACTTTCCCTGTCAATACTTTGATAGCTCAAAATCGGCAGAAATGATTTTACATCGTTTGTTATATCAACCGCATATTTTTTCAAAGAATTGTAAATTTTTATTTTATCATCTGAATAACGTTCTCTTCGATATTTTACTTCTTTTCCGAAAACATCGAAAGTTGACATAATTTTTACAGGAAACTGATATTGAATCGCATCAGAATCCTCAGTCAAGTTCTTTTGCACTATACGAATATCGTCAGTGGTAATTCCCTTTGCTTTTATTCCTGTAACTCCTTGAAAAAACCCGCCTAAAGCAACGACAATAGCACTAAGAATAGACGATTTACCAACACCATTATCACCAATAAGAAGATTTACACCTTTCTGAAAATCAATAGATATATCAGATATTCCTTTAAAATTTTTAATTGAAATGTTTTTTATATACATATTATCTGCCGGAAATATCCGTCGTTACCTCCTATCATACATAAATCATCCGCATAATTAAATTATATCCATACCATTATAAAAAATACGATAAATCTTTTTAAATATAGAACAAAACACCCCATTTGCCACATTATTTTTTAGGAAAAGGAGTTCAGGTTTAACATATGATATTGCACTATGTTTTCTTGAATTTCGTTTTGAACCCACGGAAATCCAAATAAGAAAAAACCACGCAACCACGCCATTTAACGTGCTTACGTGGTTTTAGTAACCTTTACGATTACGTGTTTATGCTTGGTGGAGGCGACGGGAGTCGAACCCGTGTCCGAAAACCGATCCACATAACTTTCTACGAGTGTAGTTTATTTTTTTGCATTTCCTCTGCCGAACGCCAATAAACAGGCTTTCAGTTTCAGTAGTTCCTGATACATTCAGATGCTCGGAACGCTTCACCTGAACGTTCACCACTAATCGATGCCCAAGCCTCCGCCGTGGTACTCAGAGGGAGGACAGTAGCAGACTTAAGCTGCTACAGCGTAGCTTTTTGAGCTAACTGTAATATTATTTCTAGCGTTTATATTTAAACGTGGCGCAGTTTAAAGAGATTACACCGGCTCTACTCGCTTATTATGCTTCAAAGTCCCCGTCGAAACCTTTACGCCCCCGTTAATAATTATTTTTTACCGCTCTTTCAATCTGGCGTTTTGCGTCTTTTTTAGCTGCATCCTCACGCTTATCGTAAAGTTTTTTACCCTTACAAAGACCCAGTTTTACTTTCACTTTTGAGCCCTTAAAATAAAGCGAAAGGGGAATGAGAGTAAGTCCGTCCTGCTTGACCTTACCAAAAAGGCGGTTTATTTCTTTTCTGTGCATCAGCAGTTTTCTTACCCTCATAGGGTCACGATTAAAAATGTTACCTTTTTCATAAGGCGAAATATGCATTCCCTTGATAAACAGCTCGCCGTTATCAATAGAGCACCAACTGTCTTTAAGATTTACCGAGCCTTGCCTTAATGATTTGACCTCCGTACCCACAAGCTCGATACCAGTTTCCATACTTTCAATAACAAAGTATTCATGACGGGCTTTTCTGTTTTCGGTTATTGTTTTAAAGTTTTCTTTTGCCATTATGAATACCTCCTTATTTATTGATAATTAATTATATAACATATATTTAAAATTGTCAAGTGTTTTTTTAAAAATACCGCACAAAAAATGTGCGGTATTTCCTTAAAATATATTCCAGAATTCAAATAGTCTTCCAAATGAAAGAATAGCACTGCGTTTATCTATTGGAACACCATTTAAGTTTTTTCCATAGTCGAGCACAAATTCATATGTCAATGAAAAGTTTATAATTACTGAGATAACCGCTGATGCTATAAATATAATATGCATCATTTTCTTCATCGGTAAAGATAGCTTTCTGTTCAGAGTAAATAAGATTACAAATGCACCGAAAATCATTTGCCATGCAAAATCAACAGCATATCTTGGTGTATAACCATATTGCCATATCATAAACATTTGTATAAGCGGAACGATAAGACAGCCTGAAACGACTATTAAAGCAGCAATTTTTTTATTATTTCCACCATGCTTATATGCTCGTTTTCCGAAAATATATCCTAAAACAGGTATTGCTCTGAATATCAATCCGGTTGAACTGAATCCGGCAAGAAAATAATATCCGTTTACTGAAAGTGAATTATAATTGCTTTTTATGAACGGAAATTCAGGCGTTATATCTGGCACTGTAAAAAGATAATTAAAAATTGCAATAAGAGTCAAAGGAATATGAAATTGAATATGCTGATAATCATAGATAGTTAAAGTATATTGAATACCGAAATCTAACGGTGAACCAAATCTAAGATAATTATATATGATCTGAATTGAACCTATTAAAACATACGGAAGCAATGCAGCAAGCAAGAATTTGAAAATGCTTTTTTTATTTGCTTTTAATGTACGGTTTTCTGATGTATTGATAATTTTTTTAACTCCGGCATAAACAAATAGCAGCGAAACTATGCAGTATAACGCAAGAGCCGCACGGCAAAGCACAGCTATTGAAAACAGCGATGTTGCGACTGCAATATTAGCTTTTGAAATTTTTCCTTCACCAAAAATATTTGCTCGTAACAGAAAAAACATTCCGGCAATTAAAAATGTAAATCCGCTGACCTGAGCTAGTTCGTAAAAATTTCCTATTGTTATGCAGTACCAGATAAATGAAGTAGATTGAACAATCACAAGACCGCTTATGGCAATTCCATTAGATATTTTTGGGAAAATTCGTTTTACAAATGCGCAGTAAGCAAGAGTCAAAAATACGATTCCAATTATACTGTAAATAAATGTTGCCCAGAGAGTTGGAAAATATTTATCTGTAATAAGATGATATGGCAAAAACAACGTAAGAACTGTGCCTATACCGTAATAGGAATAATATTTTCCTTCAAAAAGAAGATGATCCCAAGGGTAGGAAACCTCTGCATCCAGACGTTCGGACCAGTCATAAGGATTTTCAAGCTCAAGCATTTCCTGACTGGGCGTTTCAAGAAGGCTTACCTGTCCTGCTTCAAATGCGTCCACCAGTTCTTTATTTATCTGGTTTGTATCGGGATTTTCAAATAAATCATATATCATATCGCCCCTGATAAGTAAAAGGAAAGTGGCTATAAGCATAAATAAAGCAGTTATTACTCCGGAGCTTATATTAAACGTGTTGAGCTTTTTTGAATTATGACATGGCTTTTTCATGTTATGGCAGCAGGAGAGTGTTATAACAAATAAAACGAATCCTAAAACTATAAAAAATCTCAGCCATGAAAAATCAAAAGGCACATTTTTGTTTATTTCTATATTTTTGATTGTCATAGAGCCGTTTTCAGGAGCAGTTACATTAAAACAGAGATTTCCCACCTTGCCCGAAAAGCTGCATATTATGTATTTACTATTTTCGTTATTTTTTATGTAATTGATATGCGCATCATAACGATAATTTTTGCTTGTTTCATCAGAATATGCAATGTCAATTTTACTGTCTGTTGCACCTTCTATTTCAATGTCAGCATAAATTGTCTGTACTTCATGGTCTACACCAACAAATTCTATTGATGCATACTCAGATTGGTTTAATGTTAATTCATTACCATTAAGAACGCCACCGCTGATAGTCGCCTTAGAGACAGGCAGTATCATTCGTTCAGGTGATGATGGCATTATAAGGTCAAAAGCGGCAAAATTGCATATGAACACTTCAAAAAGCAGCACAGCCGCTGTTCCCACACAGATTTTTCTGAGCCATTTTCCATTTCTTTCAATAAATTTTAATATTTTTTCATTTTTAATTTTTGGAAATAAAATCAACGGTATTATTGAAATTAATTCGGCAGCCAATACCGCTATGCTCAGACCGGTAAAACCGGTATTAAAAAACGATGCGACAATTGATGAAAATTGTAAACCAATTGCACATAGTATAATTATTAAGCAATTTCCAGGGGGGGGGGGGGTTTTTTTGGTTTAAACGTTTGATTTAAACCAAACACCACGCCAACAAACCAGGAATAAAAAGCTTAT
>CAMWXM010000186.1 GCA_947178195.1 uncultured Ruminococcus sp. | reverse complement strand
TTGCAGCAGCTTAACAAGCGTAACAATAAAATCCAATTGTGAAATCGTTGGTGGTTCCGGTACAATTTGCAATGGATATGATTTGGATAATAAGGCTTATTATAATGGTATTATCCGTGGCTATGAAGGTTCAACTGCTCAGGCTTATGCAAAAAAATGGGGTTATACATTTGAAAGCTTAGGCGAAAAGCCGGTTGTTACAACTCCAGCGGTTACAACAGCAGTAACAACAACCACAACTACGGCAACAACTGCGCCTGCAACGACAACAGCTCCAATCGGCAACCATGAAAAGGGTGATGCAAACGGCGATGGAAAGCTCAGCATCAGAGATGCGGCATTTATAGCGATATTATGCGCAAAGGGTCAATATAATGATATACCCGAATGTGCAGACTATAACGGAGACGGAAAAAGGAACATCAGAGATGCTGCGGCTATTGCAATATATTGCGCAAAAAGAAGTGCAGGCAAGATTTAATAAAAAAAATTAGGGTATGCCTATTTTATGTGGCATACCCTTTTGTATAAAATTTTTTTCATCAACACTTTATAAGAATATTTGACAAAAGAATCAAAATAGGCTATAATTAATTGAAAGGGCAGAACGTCCTGAAATTAAATATTTGAAAGGAGTTTTTTATGAAGCTTGCTAAAAGGTTGACTGCTGTTTTTTTAGCAGCGGTGATGATGTGCTTGTTAAATACTTTTATAAAAGAGACGGATATATCTTTAATGGCTGAAGCGGCGTCTGTCAGTGACGAAATGAAATATGGCGATTATCTTTACTATCAACAGGTTGATGAGGATAAGGACGGAACATATGATTATGTTGAAATTACTGGTTGTGATAAATCGGCAGTGAAAATTATTATTCCAAGCGAAATTAATGGCTTGCCTGTAACTTCAATAGGCGGTTTTAAGGATTGCAGCAGCTTAATAAGTATAGAAATACCGAATAGCGTAACGTCAATATATAATTATGCATTTCTCGGCTGCAGCAGTTTGACAAGCATAAATGTTTCAGATAATAATGAAAATTATAGTAGTATCGACGGAGTATTATATAATAAGACACAAACGGAATTAAAAAGATATCCTGAAGGAAAAAAAGATAAAATTTATTACATACCGAACAGCATAACGTCAATAGGAGAGGGTGCATTTTTTGGCAGCAGTTTGGCAAACATAGAAATGCCAAACAGCTTAATAGGGATAGGACAGAATGCATTTAGCGACTGTATCAGTTTGACAAGCATAAAAATACCAAACAGCGTAATGGCAATGGATATGTTTGCATTTTACAACTGCAGCAGCTTAACAAGCATAGAGATATCGAACAGCGTAAGTTATATAGGTTATTCTGTATTTTATGGCTGCAGCAGTTTGAAAAGTGTAGAGATACCGAACAGCGTAGCGAAAATAGGTGATTATGCATTTCAGAACTGCAGCGAATTAGCAAGTATCGAAATACCAAAATTTGGCTTAACCTTAATAGGCGAAGGCGCATTTTCTGGCTGCAGCAGCTTAACAGGTATAGAAATTCCCAAAAGCGTAATTGAAATAAGAGATAGTGCATTTTACGGATGTAGCAGCTTAATAAGCATAGAAATACCCAGCAAAACAACGTCAATTGGCAGTGGTGTATTTAACGGCTGCAGCAGTTTAACAAGCATAAATGTTTTAAAAAATAATGAAAATTATTACAGTAGTGACGGAGTATTATTTAATAAAAAACAAGCAGAATTAATAAAATATCCTGCATCTAAAATAGGTGAAAATTATTTTATTGCAAGTAATGTCAAGTCAATAGGAAGCTATGCATTTTCCAACTGCCGTGGTTTGGTAAACATAGAGGTACCAAACAGCGTAAAGTCAATTGGCAGAGGCGCATTTAACAGCTGTAGCAGCTTGGCAAGCATAACGATAAAAAATCCTGATTGTGAAATTTATAATGATCTTTATGGCGGCAATACTATTTGTAATGAATTTAATACAGATACCAGGATCAGTTATTATAACGGAATAATTTATGGCTATGATGGTTCAACGGCTCAGACTTATGCTGAAAAATATAATTATAAATTTGAAAGTTTAGGTGAAAAGCCGGAAAAAATTATTGGTGACGCCAACGACGATGGAAAACTCAACATCAGAGATGCAGCATTTATAGCGATATTATGCGCAAAGGGTCAATACGATGATATACCCGAATGGGCAGATTACAATGGAGACGGAAAAAGAAATATCAGAGACGCTGCGGCTATTGCAATATATTGCGCAAAAATAAGTGCGGGCAAGATTTAAATAATGTCGGATGAAAAATATTCTGTCAAAATAACATACCAATAATAAATAAAACAGTTTGTCTGTTCTCAGATAGGCTGTTTTTTTATATTATAGTATTGCCATAAAATTTCTTATTTACTTTTTTCGCAAATTGTGGTATTATTAAAAAACAGGAGGTCTGAAAATGAAAAAAATCATAAAAAATATTATTATTATAGCGGAATTTGTAATTATTGTGTTTTTGTCTACTGTGGTATTTCTTTTATACAAAAAAAGCAGCGATAAAGCCGTAGAAACTGTGGGCAGCGCTGTGGACGGCGAAATATCTGATTATAGCGATATTGAAGACAAGGTGTCGGATAATTATTACAAATTAAGCGGTAAGAAAATTTTGCTTGAAGACGGTACATACGGCGAGATATGGATACCTGTGCTGGAGAACGTTCCTGCTTTTTCAAAGAACAAGCAACAGATAAAAACAAGAAATGGCAGAAAATATTATATTGAAAATTCAAAAATAACCTCCATTCTTGGCGTTGATGTGTCGGTTCATCAGGATAAAATTGATTGGGAAAAGGTAAAGGAATCCGGCGTTGATTTTGCTATGATCCGTTTGGGTTACAGGGGATATGGCTCGGGTGAGGCTGGACTTGATGAAAATTATGCCGAAAATATAAGCGGTGCAAGAGCAGCCGGTCTTGATGCGGGGGTATACTTCTTTTCACAGGCTATAACTGCTGAAGAGGCTGTTGAAGAGGCAAACCTTGTGATAAAAAGTCTCGATGGACTTGATGTGAATTATCCGGTTGTTTTCGACTGGGAAATTATAACCGACGATTCCGCAAGAACAGATAACGTTTCTGTTGATACGCTGACAGATTGCTGTGTGGCATTTTGCGAAACTATTAAAAATGCCGGATATACGCCTATGATATATCAGAATAAGCGTACCTCTATATTCAAGCTCGATCTGAACAGATTGAACGATTACGATTTCTGGCTTGCTGAATATAATGATGAACCTTCTTATTATTACGATTTCGCAATGTGGCAGTATACAAGCTCGGGCAGAGTTCCGGGAATAAAAGGTAAAGTCGACCTTAATATAAGCTTTAAGGATTACTCAGATTAAATAATACTTTTTAATTTCTTGACAATTGGGAAATTAGGGTATATTACAATATTATAGTAAAAGAAATATAACGAGGGTAAGAGCGAAAGCCTGTCTGTATTATAAAAATTAAAGGAGGAAATCTTATGAATAAAAAGTTTAAGAAAATATGTTCAATGGTGTTAACTCTTGCAATAACGGCAGCTTCTGCAATAAATATGTCAGTTTCCGCCGACAGTACATCAGTGCCTATTGATTCGTTCTTTACTTACATTAATCCACCATCATTCTTTTCTGGGTTTACTATTGTTGATGATAAAGACATAATGCAAATATATGATGATGCAGAATATAAAATACTTTGTGATCAGTATGGTACTCTTTACAGAGCAGATCCGATTTTAAGCTATGCAAAATTTATTCTCAGTGAAGATGTGAATTATGAAGATGTAAATGAAAGAGTTAATGAGATTTTCAAGGAATTTTATCCTGACGATTACCTTTACATTTCATCTGAGGGAATGTCTCGAACTGAATTGATCGACTATGTGAGTAGCTACTCCCAACCCATTATACGGTCTGAAACAGTTGACGGCGTTACAACATATACAGTTAGCATTGCTTCCCGTCGTCCAATTTCCAATCTTAATGATAAAAGGCTTACAACAGCAAAGAAATATAGCAAAGCCTTTATGAAAAAGCTCAATGAAGAAAAGCTTATTTCTGCATTTTATGATTTCGGAGAAGTTTATGAATTTGCCCAATGTTCCGGCAGTTGGGTTTCATATCCTTTGGAGGTTAATATTGAATTGGTTAATAATTATATTGACCAGCATAATATTAATTGTACCATTAAAAAAGGTGATGATTACTACCAACTGGAATTTAAAGAGGGTACAAAAATGGCTGAAAAACT
This sequence comes from uncultured Ruminococcus sp., assembly GCA_947178195.1. Taxonomy (GTDB): domain Bacteria; phylum Bacillota; class Clostridia; order Oscillospirales; family Ruminococcaceae; genus Porcipelethomonas. The sequence goes on along the minus strand of CAMWXM010000186.1, from coordinate 1,336 downwards.
TTTAACAGCAGTGGGTATTTATGAAACAACTTCAATAAAGCCTATATTCGGACATAGCGTTTTATATCTTGCTTATGATGTAGATTTGTATGGTAAAAACTCCCTTGAAGAAATTTCAGATGTAACAAACTCAAAAGAAGTAAAGATAACCGGTGACGCTAACGGCGATGGTGAGCTTAACATAAGAGACGCTGCGTTTATAGCTATAGCATGCGCAAAGGGACAATATGAGTATATCCCCGAATGGGCAGATTATAACGAAGACGGACAAAGAAATATACGAGACGCTGCGGCGATTGCAATATATCTTGCTTCAAGGTAGGAGGTATTTTTATGAATAAAAAAATTAAGAAAATATGTTCAATTTTGTTGACTCTCGCAATAACAGTGGCTTCTGCAATAAGTATGTCGGTTTACGCCGACAGTACACCAGTGTCTGTTGATTCGTTCTTTACCTACATTATTAATTCACCATCGTTCTTTTCCGAGTTTACTATTGTTGACGATAAAGGCATGATGCAAATATATGATGCAGAGTATAAAATACTCTGTGATCAGGATGGTACTCTTTACAGAGCAGACCCGATTTTCAACTATGCAAAATTTATTCTCAGTGAAGATGTGAATTATGAAGAGGTAAATGAAAGAGTTAATGAGATTTTCAAGGAATTTTATTCTGACGATTACCTTTACATTTCATCTGAGGGAATGTCCAATACTGAATTGATCGACTATGTGCGCAGCTACTACCAACCCATTATACGGTCTGAAACAGTTGACGGCGTTACAATATATACAGTTAGCGTTGCAGGTCATTCAATTTACAATTCTGATGATATAAAGGTTACAACAGCAAAGAAATATAGCAAAGCCTTTATGAAAAAGCTTAATGAAGAAAAGCTTATTTCCGCATTTTATGATTTCGGAGCAGTTTATGGATTGGCCGAATGTTCTGGCGAGTCAATTTTATACCCTTTAGAGGCAGATATTGATTTGATCAATAATTATATTGATGTGCATAATATCGACTGTACCATTAAAAAAGGTGATAATCACTACCAACTGAAATATAAAGATGATACAAAAATGGTTGAAAGACTTTTAACTACGGTTGATATTTATGAAGCAACTTTAATAAAACCTAGCTACTATGTATATAGAACTTTGGATCTTTATTTTGGTGTAGATTTGTATAGTAAAAACTCCCTTGAAGAAATTTCAGATGTAACAAACTTAACCGGCGACGCAAATGGCGATGGTGAGCTTAACATAAAAGACGCCGCGTTTATAGCTATAGCATGCGCAAAGGGAAAATATGAGGATATTCCCGAATGGG
>CAMWXM010000185.1 GCA_947178195.1 uncultured Ruminococcus sp. | reverse complement strand
CTCTATCTCACGGAAAGCCGCACTGCTGCCAACAAAAACACGCAGCTCGTCCTTGACCGTATCAGGCTGGTTCTGCATCTGCCGTACAGCCCAGCGGAACACGTCCCAACCAAGATTGACCATGCTGTTTTGTTTAAGCAGGTCATCATAAAATTTATTATCGGATATAATATTTTTATTGTGCGACGCTTCATCATCTATCTCAAAAGCAATTTTTCTTCCACCATTTTCAAGAAAGAAATCTGCAAAACGATCATTCTGATAAATATCATAAAAATGGTATTGAGAATATAAATACCCTGCTTTTTCCGCACCGAAAGTATCACTGAAAAGCTCTATAAATAAATTCTCAGCACTGCTTCCGGAGGCATAATGATATTCTGACTTTGGCATATTGTCACCTCATTTGTTTATCTGCTTTTATAAAATATCACCGTTTTCAATTTTAATCCTCAACATTTTCAAGGAAAATTCGCTGAATGAATCCACCGCGCTTTTCAGATTTTTCCAGACGAACACGCTCCAATTCCGTAGCGGAATATCCTCTTGCTTCTGCAATCGCATATATGACCTCCAGTATATCCGCAAGTTCTTCAATATTTTTGTCAGTCTGGTATTCTGCACATTCCTCGTCAAGCTTTCGGTCAAGCTCTTTTATGTACTCATCTTTACCAAGAATACGACAGTTTGCTTTCTTGCCCGATGACGAAATTATTTCAGGGATTTTATTGCGAACCAGTTTATTATATGTGGGCATTAAAATACCTCCATGTCAAAATATAATTTCTCATAATAAGTATAACATCATTTTTGCCATAAGTCAACAAAACATTAACCGCTCTGCCAAATATTACAAATAAACTGCTTAGAGAATTTTGCACAGATTTCAGCAAACCTTTAACTGCTGTAATATTTAATACATTTGCACAGTTTATATATGAAATCTACATATTATCGAGTATCTTCTGAACAGCATAAGGTTTAGCATACTTGATATAAGCATCGCTAACAAAAATCGTATTTGGAGCTTTCGGTTCAAGCCACATAGCAGGATAAATAACTATTTTTTTCTTTAACGATCCTGCTTCAGCAAATATTTCATTATCTTCAAGCAAAATAGTACATCCTGAATTTTTAAGTATATTTACTAGTGAAAGAATCATTTCTTTTTGTTTTTCATGTGGTATATGCGGTGATTTTATACTTTCTATACCCCATAATAACAAATCAAGAGCTGCATATCGATCTAATAATCCATGAACAAACTGATTTCTGTAGTGTTTCAGACATTTGGAACAAGCCGATTCACAGCTGCATGAAATAAGCATCTCTTTCATTTCAAAAAGCAGCTCATTAATCGATTCAGCTACACTTACAGCATAACCTGCTCCACTTGATAAGCTATCATATAAATATATATCAACAAATGATTTGTCTGCCCCCTTTCTTAATCGATATCCTGTAACTAATTCTGTAAATTCAACATCAAGTTTTTTACTTGCAGCAAGTCTAAGAGTCTCTGCCAATGATTGAGCAGCTCTTGAAAGCCAAGGATTATCTTTACTATGCGCATCAATTTTATTATTATCAATCTTAAATTCAAGCACCAGCATATCAGTAACAAAATCATATCCAAGATTAACATTGATTGCATTGGGATGTCGGCACTTACTTCTTGCAAACTTAAATTTATAGGGTCTTTGAACGTTATCAAGAACAGATATACTTTCTCCCGGCATTGCAGCGCCGCAATCCTTACATACCATAAACCCTTTATTTGCTGAACCCTTATTAAGCATTATAATACGCTGATTTGTTCTGGAAGCAATTCTCATGTTTTTGCATCCCGAAATCACAAACATTTCCTCAGCTTCAGGCAAGGTAGAATAAAGAGGCTGTTGCACTGTCGTGTATTCTTCCTCTAATTGAACATCAGATATTGCCTCTGCATTTCTTGGAGCAAAGCCCCATGGCCGCAGCATTTCTCTTGTCAAAGTTAAATTATTATTGCTGCAAAACGGACATTTTTTTATATTATCTTCCTTAAGTCCAAACCAACCACATTCCGAGCAAGAAATAACTTCTTTAAGATAATTTGGATCTTCAATATACGATTTTGCGGGCGTCAAAGCTTGTCCATACCTGCGTTCACTATTTGGAAAATACAATCCGCCTATTTGATATGTTTGCTTATCAACTACAATTGCTCTTCCAGGAGCATATTCGCCTATTGCCACATCAAGTCCGCGATCTACTTCATACATAATTTTTCCATACATATCCGGTATATATGTGCTTACCACATTTTTAGGAAATGAATATGTAGGAATAATACCTTCCTCATACACAGCATCCAGTAAACTTTTAGCATCAGTTTCTTTGGAGCCATCTTCAACGCCAAATAATTCAGGGTGAGCTATACATTTAGCCTTCAGTGCAGCTATAGACTTAATCATTCCATTAGCAAATTTACTGTAATCAAACTTAACTCCTTTGGGCAACAGGAGAGAATCAATTTTTTTGTTGTATTCCGTAATATACCCAGAAAAATCATCAATACAATCCTTCAAAAATATTGCTGCAGGGATATTGTCAAGGCTCATATGATTTAATGCCAGAAATTCTTGCAGTATAACCATTCCAAGATGCCGCTGTAAAAGTTTTTCACTACAAATATCAATCCATGGTCTTCTTGGGTCTCCTCGAAACATTGGAACAGGGTTGTTAAAATAGAGAGTATCATGAGGTCCGTCTTCACAAAATGTAACAATGGTTGATAAACTTGATCCACGACGACCCGCTCGACCGGCACGCTGCTGATAGTTTTCACGCATCGGTGGAATATTTCTTAATCCGACTGCTACCAGTGAACCAATATCTATTCCAACTTCCATTGTTGTTGTGCTGCTTAAAATATCAACAGGTGTTTCACCTTCCGGTATTATATCTTGAAAACGTAATTCATATTGCTCTGTCTTACTCCATAAATCGTTACGCTGATCTTTATGAGATAACTGGGCAGTATGTTCTTCAGTATTTATTACATGAATGGATTCTCCATTTAAAGCGTCCTCTATGGGTTTACGCCAAAAATCGAGCGCCTTGTATTCTTCGGCTTCCATTTTGTGAATTGAATCGGATCCACAGCTTGGACATCTTTTTCTAAGCATATATGGCGTAATTTCTGAACATTGTTCACAACGATACCAGTCATGTTTGATATCAAAACGAGCCTTTACACGCGATAAATCTAAGTACAGCTTTCCGTTATCGGGTTGCGCAGAATCTAAAAAAGTCTCTTTTAAAATACGTTTCCATATGTTTTCAGGTTCAGAGCCTTCCTTCCACTCAAGAATATCACGTATTTCTTTAGAAAAACCCCATTCTTTTTTCAGTCCGTAACCGTCATAGTTAGGTCTGACCTTAAGGCGTACTGTATCCGGAATGGTGTGTCCGATTGCAGTAGCAGTATCACATATCATTATTATCCATGCATTGAATATTTCCAAAAATTCCTCATCGCTAACATAGATTCTATTATCCTCCAGTAAATCAACTGCATCAAAAAGAGCCTGTTCTGTTGGCTCTATCCAGCTTGTGGCAGAATCGTACAGTGTATTATATCCTCCTGAAAACAAACGTAAAAGATACTCTTGCATTTTTTCAGGTGCATTTGCAATAGAAAAACGAGGACTGTAATCTCTCCCTCTTTTAGCGCTACGTTTGTAATTATTAATAGCTGCGTTGCAATCTTCAGCAAATTTTATGCGTTCATCTCCATGAAATATCTGAACATGAGCCCGTCCGGCAACAAGACAGAAAAAATCATAAATTGAATTAAGTGACTGTTCAACGGTCTGTTCTTCCATAGCATTAATTGCCATTGCAAACAGCTGACGTGCTGCCGATATATCTGATGCCTCGGACATATCACGAGCAAGCTTAGCCGCTCTTTGTCGGCTGTCCGAAAATAATAATACTTTCCTGCCTGCGTTTGGAAGTCTGTCCGGTTCATTATCTTTACCGCGTACAGCCGTCTGAAGCTGAAATTGAGATTTTATTAAATTAAAAAACGACTGGTTTCCTCTGGTGCTGAAAGATGTCAATTGTAACGAGGAAAGACGATGACGACAGTGAGGGCAAGTCGGAAAGGTAATAACTTGCGGACGACTCTCTGCTGAATAACTACAATAATATAATTTTCGACTCCATGGTTTATTGGCAGCAGAATCATCTTTAAAGTTGATAAATCCACTCTTTATATCTAAATAACATGGCTTTATTGCATTTTTTCCTTGTTTGTGCGGCAAAGCAAAATTGTTTGTAGGGATAAAAAGATGAATCTCTTTCATTCTATGATCTATCAGTTGACCTGAATAGCGCCATAAATAAGTGTTTTCTTTTAAATCATCTTCGTTTTCTAAAATATAACCTTTAAAAAACAATGCCCCACAGCGGCGATCATTATACAACTCATAAACAACGCTTCCGCAATGAGGGCAAGTTAAATCTCCGTCCGATAAGAAAAGCTCTCCAAGTGAAAGTGTCTCATCAGAATGAGAATGCGGGCATTTTGCATTTGCGCACGCATATACTCCACTAATGCCTTTAAAAAGCATATGCATTCTTGCAGGGAAAAGTACAGAACCTTTTAAGTTTTTTGCAAGAGGAGCAATTGCCAAAAGTACACTTATAGCTTTATATGCATTTTCGTGGCTTTCTTTTGGAAATATACTGCCGGCTAATTCACCTAAAGAAACTGCATTACCTCGGCATTGTTTGATCAACTCATGGAATGGCCGATAAAAAATAATATTATTATACATCCAATTACAGATTGCATCTAATGATTTAATGTTCTTGTCAAAACCATCAATTTCATTCCAAAATCTTCTTAAAGCAGATAAATTAATATCATCCTTATCTTCAAATTCACTGGCATCTGCGTTCAACAAAAGACTTGTTGGAATATCATACTTTAGCTTGCCATTTATGGGTTCTATTTCCCCTGTAAGATAACGAAAAGCAGCTGCTTTATCAGACGCTGTTAGTTCATTGGCAAACTTCATAACACAATCTTTATCTTTGCTATCATTATTAGGCATACTGGCAGTTGTCAGAATGAACTGTACTCTATCTCTGCTTATTCCTAACTTATGAAAAAGACGCCTAATTAATAACGCAACCTCTCCTCCGGAAGAACCTCTATACATATGTGCTTCATCAATTATAAAAAGCAATTTATTTTCCGTATTTTCATTAAGCCACGATTTCGTGTCATTCCATATTTTGGATTCTCTCGGTCTAAGAAGCATATATTCCAGCATTGAATAGTTAGTAATAAGTATGTCTGGGCAAAACTGTTGCATTTCAAATCTGGTAATCAGTTCTGCATCTTCCTCATCAGGAATATGACGATTATTATGAAGACTACTTAAAAATTGCTTCATATTTGCCTTAGCAGGAATTTTTCCTTCTTGCAGCAGCTGATTAAAGAAAGTTTTTTCAGATTCATTTTGTGGAAATGATATTCTGGCAAGTGTTTTTTCAAGCTTTCTGTCTTGATCAATACTTGGTTCTTTTCCGGGGTAAGGAGTTCGTCCGGTGTACATTCCGAACTGAGGTCTGCGAGAATCTTGTCCGCACACTTCTCTAAAAATAGAAACAAATTTATTTTCAGGATCGCCTATCATT
>CAMWXM010000184.1 GCA_947178195.1 uncultured Ruminococcus sp. | reverse complement strand
TTTCCAATTGGAAAATTGGTTGATTTCATAGTAAATATATGGTATACTTATTATAGAACTAACTATGGATAATTGTATATTATCGTACAATAAATTAATATGTTCTGAAAGGAAAAATGAAAATGGATTTCAGCTTTTTTCAGCAATTTCTTTCTTCATTGGACTTTTCATTTATTGAGCTTATGTTATCAACTTTTTTGGGCTTTGGTTCGGCTTTGTTGGTTGAAAAAATCGTTAATAGCTGTAATGAAAAGGCAATAAGAAAACAATTGCTTAATGACCTAAAAGCGGAATTAGTGTCATTGAAGAGTATCATAGAATTGTTGGAAGCAGACAAAGTGTACATTCAACCATATGCTATTCCAATTTGGAAAGGAGCACATGAGTGCAGATCGATTTTGTGTATGGATAAAGAGCCATATTTTCTTAAAATCTTGGAAGTCTTTTCTATAATAGAAGAAGCAAATTTAATTGAAATGAAGTGCTTTGAATTGTTAGTTAATAAAAGTCCTTCAACAAACAGCGCTTTAATCTTATCAACATTATCTGACAATCGGCAATATGTTAAAAAACATATTGAAGAAGGATTGACTTTATTAAATGGAGGTAATTGAAAATGGCATATGGAATTAGTGTGGGCGATGAAAGTCGAACATTATCTCAAATCAAGAATAACATTATAAAGAAGATAAAAAAAATAATTGCATGATATGGTTTCGATGACGAAGAATGGGCTCAGGCAATTTCTTCTCAATATTTTTTACTTTGTCTTGCCCAACAATTAAAATGGGAAAAAAAGGATTATGCTAATTTGCTTAATAAATGTTTATCGTGTTTCAGTGTTACATACACAGGAGATTATATTTTAGACAATGAGAGGTTACTTATAATCCCCAATGAAACAAACAAAATTGTTCAGTGTATGCAAGAAGAAGATAATAACGATGATTACTATACTCATTCTGCTAAAATGCAGGCCAAAAACATTAATGGTGAACAAATGTATTTGAATTTTCATTACGGTTTTCTGATCCGTATAGTTTCATCGGAAGACACAGAAGTTTTGCGTGCCATAAAACATAACTGTTTGGATCATCTTATGGCAGATTGTGCCTTAGATACATAAGATGGATGGTATCCATATCGTGTCCCTTGGATCACTGCACGCATATTAATAAGTTTAAAGAAAATAGATTATTCGACATATTCCAATAAAGAGCAAGTTGATGATGTAATTAAAGCATCAATTACTTCACTTTATCAGCGTATTGATGATAAGGCTGCCTTTTGGAGAAGTGGCGTTGGAAAATGGGTTTCAAAATGGGAAGCTACAGGACTTTGCTTAGAAGCTTTATTTGCTTGGGATGTAATTGACAATCATAAAACAGAAATTAAGAGGATCTTAGATTATGCTTGCTCAGAGGAAAATAGAGACTCTTGGCTTGAAACTCCTATAGATTTCACAACAGAAGATGGGGCAAACAATACCTTGTCGGCTACAATACTTGCATCTGTTATCTTTAGAATAACAAAAAAGTCATTTTCAGATATATATCTAGAACTATGCGATGAAATTCTAAAGTTCTTTGATAATGTTATTAATGTAATAAACAAAAACGCTGTTAATACAGTTCGCCAATACTGTACAATCCCTCAAATTCTACATTATGTTCTAGCGGCTTTTGAAGATATTGATTGACAAGGAGGAAAATATTATGAGTGGATGGGGAAAAGAGTTGGCCAATATATGGACCAATAATGTTGCTCCTTCAAGGCCTTCCTGTTCTGAAATCTGCATATATACAAACTATCTTAGAAGGATTCAAGAAAAAATCCATCGCCCAATTAAACTTTTGATTTTGGGTTCTACTCCAGAATTTAGAGACTGGGGATACGATGAAAACTTGAAAATTTATGTAGTTGACAAGAGTAAGGATTATTATGAACAAGTTTCTCGAGAGATTCGTCATAAGAACCTTAAGGAAACCGTTTTCTATTCTTCATGGGAAGATATGCATTTTAGCGAAAAATTTGATATAATAATTGGCGATTTGTCAATAGGTAATATTGAGCCGAAAAAATTTAAAAATTTTCTAATTAATATACATAATTTCCTTTCAAGCGAAGGACTTTTTATGGGTAAAAGCTTTATTTGGAGCGACGACGAACCAGTTAAAACACCGCTTCAAATAATTCGTGAGTATCAAAACTCGATACACATACACCCATATACTTATATCAATCATCAGCTTGGTCTATATTGTTTGGATAAGAAAAATTTCTTAATTGAATTTGAAAAGATGTATCGAGAATTAGAATCACTCTATGCACCTAGACAAATCAGTAGAGAACTATTTTCCTACTTTCAAAATGTTGGATGGAATACTGAAATGAAGTTTAGTTTTTTCGCGCCTTCAAACCAGTTTTTCATTCAGCAAGTAAACGATGTGTTGGAATTTGTTGAATTCGTTCATACAATGGACGTGTTCACAAATGTTTTCCCAATATATATTATTAAGCAGAAAGATATGGAGGTTAAATCATGAACGTTTTTTTAGTACATGGTACTTTTGGGAAGCCTTTTGAAAATTGGTTTCCGTGGCTTGAACGTGAATTGGACAAAGAAGGGATTGGGTGTATAATTCCTTCATTTCCCACACCGCAGCATCAAACATATCCTGATTGTGAGAGGTTGATGGATTATTATTGTGATATGGGTATCGTTAACAACGAAACAGTTCTAATTGGACATAGTTGTGGCTCGATATTTTTAGTACACTATTTATTAGTTCATGGCATTAATGTCAAAGGGCTGATATGTGTCTCTGGGTATAACAACTTCGTCAGCGGTAATAATTTAATGGATGGTCTGAATAGTTCATTTTATATCAACAAACAAGATATAAATATCACAAAGAGTGCTAAAGAAGTTTTGGCATTCTATGGAGATGATGATCCAAATATTCCACAAAACTATTTAGAAGAATTCGCATCAGCTATTGGAGGACAGGCTATTTGCGTTAAAAATGCTGGTCACTTCAATGCTAGCGCAGGATATCTACAGTTCGATGATGTTTTAAATACCATAAAACAATTCAATGCAAAATAGAATTGATTGTTGAATCACCTGTCGAAATTTGAACCCCACGGTTCAGATAACGACAGGTGTTTTGTTATAGTTCCTTTTCCGATGCGATCTTACGGCTTATCAGTTCGAATTTCAAAAAGAACATCAAAATTAAAACATCTCCAAATCGAAAAAAGCGAAAAAGGATGGAATTCGCCCCCCAAGTTCAATTTGAAATGCGTGAAATTCGCATAATAATGAGGAGGGTTGTGAGACTGTCTTTTTGAATGTGCATACTATGTGTTTTATGGCTTTGAATAGTTTGATGAGAGGCTGTAAATTACTCCCCTCTATTTTGAGAGGTAAATTATAGGTTCTTTGGCTAATTGATAACGAGGTTTGGCACGATCTGGTACAGCGGACAGCTATGAGTGAGACACCAACCGAATCCAAATAAATGACAGAGGAATATGCAGAGTAACAAGAAATAGTTGAAGCCAAATAACAACACATGGCATTAAGAAAGCGCCGTTTTTCTGAACGACTTTGACAGCAAGAGCAGGAATTTGGATAATGAACGGGATGAATCTAAGGATATTGTAATGTTTATGAGCATATGTGGCAATTAATTTATTGGAGTCCAAATCCCAAAGTTTGGACTTCGAAAAATCGAAGCATCAAGCGCTCGTGAAATTGTACAAAAATCTTTCAACAATTTTGGGCAAGCAGACGAAAAAAATTCACATTACGCAGAATTTCGACATCTTGCGCAAAGGTCATTGAAAAACATACCAAAGTATGCTATAATAACTTTAGGTAAAATTATCACCGATGGCAAAAGAGGAGGGGGTACAGATGCCTTATTGTTGCGAGGAATGTTTTTCAAACAAAGCGATTAAAGAATTTATTCGGGAAAATAGCAGCACTATGGGAGATTGCGAATATTGTGGTTCAAGTGAAATACCATTAATATTAGTTCAAGACTTAGGAAAGCATATGTGTTCGTGCTTAGAAAAAGCATATGAATATGTGGATGAAGGAACCGGGGCTATGTATGATAGTGAAGATGATGTATATTTAGGACCAGATGGAAACGAGGCAACGTTATATTCTGTTAGGGAAATACTGGTGTATGAGGAGGAGACTTTTTCAGATATTACAGATAGTGATATGTTAGCCGAGGATTTGTTTTCGGAATTATTGACATTTGAAGAACAAAAGGATGGTGTTTTTAATCCCTTTTGTGACATTGATTCAAGCTGTTTTGTAATTAAAGACAATTTATATGGCTTAGAAGGAACACAAATTTATCACATATGGGAGTTGTTTAAACATACAATTAAGCATTACAATAGATTTTTCGATGTTGATGGTGTGGATATCCGCAGCAAATGCTTAGAAAGGATAAATATATATCTTTATGATTTTATTGCTGATATTGATATAGATACGGTATTCTATCGTGCAAGAGAATTGGATGATTCAATCAAAGGTATCAGCAGTATAGATCCATATAAAGAGCTGGGACCTGCGCCGTACAATAGGGCAAAAACAAATAGAATGAGTCCAGCCGGGATATCCTATTTATATGTTGCGGAAGACAAGAATACTGCGTTCTCCGAGTGTCGACTGAACGGAAAAAGGGCAGTTGTAGCTGAGTTCAAGTTAAAAGAATCGTTACAAATAGTTGATTTTTCAAGAAGTTCTTTTTATAGTGCTGGAAGTATTTTTGAAGATGATTATGACCACGATGAACTGTGGATATCGTCGTTCTTAAAAAGTTTTGTGAAAGAAATTACAATGCCGGTTGACGATAAAGTGGAAGATCACTCTTACGATTATGCTGCAACGCAAGTAATCGCGGAGTATCTGAGAAGCAAACATTATGATGGAATCTGTTTTAAAAGCAGTGTTGGTGAAGGAAAAAGTTATGTATTTTTTTGTGGGCCGGATACAGAACATACTCCGAAAGCTTACCCGTATCCATTCGGTGATCCATATTTGTCTAATATGCTGCCTATTTTACGACCATTTACAGAATGGTTTGATATAAGTAATATTGAGGTGATTGATGTTTTAAACGATGGAAAAGCCGGTAAAGTGATAGAGACAAGAACATTATAAAAATTATTTATCATTTTGGCAAAAGTAAAAAATCTATTTTGTCACGATGTCACATACCGAACAAAGGAGAACCACCTAGATGACTCTCCTTTATTTGTTTTTTATCCCGGAAAAGCTGTGTTTGGTGTGATCGTTCCGAGGGTATAGCGGTGTGCCATGTTATGGGGCAGAGGGAGCGTGACAAACTCTCGGTAACTAGAACTTGATCTGATAATTGGTATAATACGAAAACCTCACCTTAGCTTTTGAGCTTAGGTGAGGTTAGTTTTTTTACTTGACTTTTTAATTTAAATGTTGTATAATAAAGCTGTCGAAAACTCCATAAATAATAAACGATGAAGGTGATATTATGCCGAAAACTATGAGTGTAGAAATCATTGGTAACAATATAAGACTTAAAAGAGATCAATGGAAAGGCAAGGATGCTTATATCAGCAACTATCCGGGACTATTAGGGCGTATCTGAAAACAACAAGTTGCACAAAATGAGCAAATATGGTATAAT
>CAMWXM010000183.1 GCA_947178195.1 uncultured Ruminococcus sp. | reverse complement strand
CAAAACCGCGGAAGAGAGTATGGTGCTCTTGTACAATGAGGACGGCTATCTCCCTCAGCGCAATCTTAAAAAAGTAAATCTGTTCGGCTGGGGCGCAACCGACGGTGGCTTTCTTCTTACGGGCGACGGCAGCGGCGGCGCTACTTCAGCCGCATACGATAACCATATGTATTGCTATCTAAAACACTTTGCCGTAAGCGAAGCGGGCTTTAATCCCAAATATCTGAACACGTGGCTTACCGAGCAGGGCTCAGGGAAAGCTATCTGCGTCCCTTTGAAATTGCCGTTAAATACGGCAAGGCAAACGCCATGATGAGTGCGTTCAATAATGTCGGCGGAGTGCTTTCGGGCTATAACTACGCATTACTTACAGGCGTTTTGCGCAACGAATGGGGCTTTAAGGGCAGCGTTATAACCGACTGGTTTATGAAAGACGGATATATGAACGACTATGAAGCGGGCGTGCTTGCGGGTAACGACCTGTGGCTCAACGGTACGTTTAACGACCCAGCAACCCTCAACCTCGACGATAAATACGTAGCCTGCGCCGCGCGGCAATCAGTTAAAATATTTTATATACGTACGTCGATACCAACCGCACGGCAACAAAGATTATAATAAATCCCGTGCCCCATTCGGCATTGTTGGACGCGCTGTGGGCTATTGCCAACGTATTATTAGTGCTTGGTCTTGCGGCGTGCATAGTATTTATCATTTTACCGTTCACCCGCAAAGACGTAAATAAACAAGTACCAGACAGTGAGGCTGACGGTACAGGAGTTAATTAAAAAATTTAGATAATTAACTTGAACCAACACTGGTTACAATTTTGGTTGTAAATATCCACCCGCTATGCGGGTGGATATTTACTTCACAAAAAAAATGCAACCGTATACGACTATTCGCATAAGGTTGCGTATGATGTAAAGCTAGTAAAGATAGTCGAACTGTGCTAACATTAACTTGCATTTCGTGATATAGCTATATTCCAAATACAATAGCGATTGTTACTCATTGAGTGTTGATAAATGAGTAACATTTTTTTATAATTTTATTAAAACAAGTCGGAGAAAATTATGATTGAAGAAAAAATCGGTATGCGTATAAAAGAATTACGCGGTAAGCTTGGCATAAGTCAGGAAGAATTAGGCTTTCGATCAGGTGTTCACAGAACATATATAGCAAGTCTTGAAGTTGGTAAACGCAACATTTCAATAGCTACATTAGAAAAAATAGTCAATGCGCTGGAAGTTTCATTTAGCGAATTTTTTAATTTTTAAGAGGAATACATTATGACAAAAATTGAGTTGTTTGAAGAATTAGCTCAAGTTGATGAAAACGGATATAGTCGATGGGTATATGTTACAGAGTTTGTAGGCAAATATCAAGGTCTACAATTATTAAACGGTGCAGGTTGGTCTAGAGATGACGGTTCTTTTGGAAGAAAATATTTGATTGAACGTGATAAAAGCCTAACACCTGGTAACAAGACAGATGCAATAAGAACTGTGGGTTTTAATACGGGTAAGTCATACTCGTCTTATATCGATTCATCCATAAAGAACGTAATTCAATCTAAGCGTTGTGTAGTTTTAGGCACATCTAATCCTGAAGTTGATCATAAAAATGGAATGAAAAACGAAGATAGAGTTATGCTTAATGAAGACCAACGCATTGAAGATTTTCAACCATTGAGCAAGGCTGCCAATGATGCTAAACGGCAATTTTGCAAAGAGTGCAAAAGAACTCAAATTCGGTTTGATGCAAAATTATTGGGATATCCTATGTCGTATTACGCTGGTACATCGCATCACAATTTTGAAGAAAACGCCTGCATAGGCTGTTACTGGTATGATCCGATTGAATTTAAAAAACATTTAATTGTGAAGAAATAAAAAAGGAGAAGTGTTTACTTCTCCTTTTTAAATACAAAGATATACTCGTGTTTAAATATGTATAAACCGTTTTGCAATGCTCTACGCCGCCATAATGCTTTTTGATTTGCCTTGCCTTTTGTTTCCTCGAAGTTTTTTATAATTGTTGCTTTAAGCGTTAAGCCTTCTTGTTGCATTGCCTGCATACAATAAAAGCTCAACGGTATTATTTGACTATTTGCGTATTTATCTCCTATCACAACGGCGCAATATCTTCCTTTCTCTAATAATGAAATGGTGTTGCGCACGACCTGTTTAAAATTTTCTATAAAATCTTCAAGCGTAGGAGAATTTGATAAATCGTTAATGTCATCGCTGAATTTTATTATATCCCAATACGGTGGGTGATAAATAATAAATTGAACTTTGTCAATATGATAGGCATTTATTATTCTGCTAGTATCAAAGGTTTTACTATCATCAACAAATGTATCGGCAATTATTCCGTCCTTTTGCTCGGAATGAATTCTGCCTATTGCTTCCATAGCAACTTGAGGCTGCAACTCAATTCCTATTGAATTGCGTTTCATTCTTTGAGCTTCAATAAGTGTTGTACCACTTCCGGCAAATGGGTCTAATACAAAATCGCCTGCTTTTGTATATCTTGCAAGCAATTGGTGGGGAATTTGCGGAACGAAATTGCCGTGATAGTGCCCGCTGTGCGCACCTGAATTATCTCTTGCAGGAATTATCCAAAGACTATCTGTCCAAATGTCTGTCAACTCTTTCCAATTTTCTATATTTAAATCGTTGATTTTACTCATATTTATTTATAAATATGTTTCCGCTTTGTTATCAATTTGTTCTAGCGTATCATTCAAGATATCAAGAATTTTGCTCTTTTCAACTTGAAAATTATATAAAGTTTTTAAAGCATTTGAATCATTATGTGCTATTTCACCACGTTTTTTACCAAAAGTATCCATACTGCCTAAATATACATCCGACAAGCTTTCCACTATCAAACTCACAGGATTAAGCATTTCCTCAATATTGGATTTTTTAATCCCATGATTTGCTTTTATTAGTGTATGATAATTACTATATAGATTATTAAGTCTTTCTCTTGCTGACTCATTATTTTTAAATTCTTTTTTCATCATTAGAGACAGGCATAAAAGAGGAGCACTCGTTTCACCAGATGCGTCAAATTTTGCTTTTGCATTACTTATTATCGTCAAGCATAAGTCCTCAAAATATTTTTCATATTCAGCGTGGCAAAGTAGTATATATGACTTTATTAAATTTTGATATTTATCATCTGTTTGATTTAACTGGTCTGAAGGTAAAACTTCCTCAAAAGTTTTTGTTATAGATTGAATTCGACTCTCTAAGTATTCATATTCTTTAGTCATATTTACAACTCTTTATAATGAAAGCGCTTTCAAAAATTCAGTAAAACGCGTGGTTGTTTTCTCTTTTGAATGAGTAGTAGGTAAAAATGCCTCAGCAAATGTTTTATTGGTTCTAAACAAATTAATTGTAAATGCTTTTAAGTCAATATTATTGTTATTTACTTTGTCCCTATTCTCTTGCAAAGAAAAAATACTCGTCATTAAATCAAACATCGGGCGGTTAAATGGACCAAAAAACTCTTCGTCTTCTTTTATAAAATAAACGCGAAAGGCGTCGTCACCAAATTTTTCATAAATGAATTCTATGGATTTTTCCATTTCACTTGCATCATCTTTTATTTTAGTAGAATTGTCCGACCATTCTTTATTTAGCTTTTCACAAGTACTATTAAAAAACTCATTTATTTTTCCATCATATAATTCAGTATAGTATTTAAAAGAATAATATCTGACTAGCAACTCAGCATCACGCATTCTTTTGTCTAGCGATTTTAAATTTAGAACTCTCTTGATTCCGGGTGAACTCATCGAATACTCGTTTACAAAATCTGTGAATTCTCCAGGATAAAGTGATTGTCTTAATTCTTGTGTGGAAAGTGCTACACTTCCGCTATTCAATCTGCTAAAAATAAAATATAACAAGCAGTAATCATACTTTTTGACAACATTAGTTTTTAATAAAGCATTTTCAATACGAGTTAAGTATTGTTCTTTAGATGTATCTTCAGCTAATTTCTTATAGGTATAACCATTGAGTTCTTTTAACACTTTTAGTCCTTTAAGTTTAAACCCTTTACCTTCATTTTCTGGCGCGACAAATTGCAGAATAGCGCTCAATCTCTGTTTTCCATCAATGACTAAAAATTTATTACTCTTTTCATCGTTTGCCAATAAAATAGAAGGAATTGGAACATTAAGAATCAAGGATTCAATAAACAGCGACATTCTGACTTGATCCCAAACAACTCTTCTTTGAAAAGAAGGGTTTATATCCAATTTTTTTGCAGTACTCCACGATGAAATCAATTCGACAGATAGATCCATAGGTAATACTATTGCTCTCTCAAAGCTATCCAATGTAATGTCGCTTGATTCTATTATATTTTCATCTGCTTCATTTAAAGTGTTTTTTAATTCGTTTTCCATTTTTACCTCTTTATTAAACAATGTAAATATTCAACGGTCATATCCGCTTTTGATTCTCTTGCATTATCCGCTTTAAAACGGCGGTGGTCTTGAAATAATAGTTTATATTTACCATATTTATTCATTATTCGTTCTATCGTATCGCAAGACATTAAGCCTTCGTTATTATAGCTTAAAAATATATATTTAAATTTTGCGTTTTTAATAAGTTCGGCAAATGTTTCTTCAACTTTATTTTTAATACAAAAAACGCTTTTTTGTTCTGCATATTCTCTAAGTCCCGTCTTGCCATGGATAACAGGGTTATCATATCTTGCGATTGTTTCAAGCAAATGGTAATTAGTACAATATTGTCTTGCATTATAAGGGGGATCTAAATACAGAATATCACCCGAAACTTGCATTATGAGTTCACTTATATCTTCATTATAAACTTTACATTCAACTTGACCATGCACAATAGGCAAAGGCTCAAGTTTCATTTCTTTTAACGCTGATTTTTTAAACTTTTTCAAATACGCCCCATACACGGATGCCGTATTTGCATACTTGTCAATACTGTTTATAAGTGAACCGAGTAAAAAGAAGTATTCATTTTCAGATATTAAATTAGCTTTGTATTTTTCTTCAATAGCAATTCTTATAGCATCACATTTTTTTGCGTTGTATTCGGTAAAATACATGCGTCTGAATTCTTGCCCTTCCGTACCCTCAAAGCAATAGTTTTTATAAACAAAACCTTCAACGCCTTCAAGATTATTCAATTCATCGATAAGCTGAATGCACCTGTTTTCGTCAAGATTGTCGTCATTTTCAATTAAATGTTTAGTAATTACGTAACTATAATACTGGATATCATTAGCAATAACAGAATATCCGTCTTGCTTAAATGACTCGCTAACAACGCCCGTACCTGCCATTAAATCCGCAAATATCATCTCATTTGGCGCGCGAGTTTCGCCATTGCTTTCCAACGTTTTAGCAACAGACGATTTTAAAAAATCTATTAAAGAATATTTTGAACCAATGTAATTCATAAAGTTACCACTTTAAAAAAATAACCACCCAAAACTCACTTGCATTAACAAATAAGTTCGAGTGGTTATCTTTTGGTGCACCTTCAGGGACTCGAACCCTGGGCCCACTGATTAAGAGTCAGTTGCTCTACCAACTGAGCTAAAGGTGCATTGATATTTAATTTAGCCCTCGATGGAGGGGGATATAAAAGCAACCAAGCTTTGGTTGAGTTTATTTTTCTGGTGGTCCATCCGGGATTCGAACCCGGGACACCTTGATTAAAAGTCAAGTGCTC
>CAMWXM010000182.1 GCA_947178195.1 uncultured Ruminococcus sp. | reverse complement strand
CTGACATTGTGACCGACGCTATGACGGCGTTCGGAATGGAAGCGGAGAAAAGCGAATATTTTTCTGACGTTTTAGCTAAAACAGCGTCAAGCGCAAATACCAACGTTTCAATGATGGGGGAAACCTTTAAATATATCGCTCCTCTTGCCGGGGCAATGGGTTATAACATTGGTCACTGCGATAATTGTAGCTGTGGACTTGAGTGCCTTTCTGAGCTAAAAAATTACATTTCATACGGTTCAAGCGGAGATATCGCCTGCCTTATTATCGAACCTATCCTCGGTAATGGCGGAAATCAAGTGCCTCCTCAGGCTTATTTCAAGGATCTAAGAAAAATATGTGACGAAAATGATATCGTTCTTATTTTTGATGAGATACAGACTGGTGTAGGACGTACAGGAAAAATGTATGCTGCTCAGTATTTTGACGTTAAGCCGAATATCATCACAACTGCTAAGGGACTCGGTGGCACAGGATTTCAGATTGCAGGAATACTCATGGAGGAGAAATTCAACAAGATGGAGAGCTTTCTTCACTCATTCACATACGGAACAAATATCCTCAGTGTAACGGCTGCATTGAAAACTCTCAATATAATTGACAACGAGGATTTTCTTAATAACGTTACCGCTTGCGGAGAATATATCATGAATCGCCTGAAGAAAATGCAGGATAAGTATATATTTATCGGTGATGTGCGCGGAGTAGGACTTATGATCGGCTTCGAGATCGTTAAGGATCGTAAAACCAGGGAATCGGACAGGGATCTTACCCTTAAGATTGTTCACAGAGCACTTGAAGATTACGGTCTTATGCTAAGAAGTTCATTGTACGGCTTCGGAAATGTTCTAAAGATCAGACCCGCACTTAACATTACTATGCAGCAGTGCGAAGAGATGATGAACGTTCTTGATGAATGTCTCGCTTCCTTCAATCACTAATATAACGATGAAGAAATATTTCATAAACGTCCTTTCTAATCTTCAAGATATGAGCCTTATTGCTCTTTCTCTTGTTTTTCAGGATTTAGTGTATCGGCTACAGACATACCTCTGATAATAAAGAGTTATCATATGTTGGATTATAGAAAGTAATAGTAATATATACATTTATTGACATTAAGAGGCAACAACATTACAACTTGACCGTCATGGTATTTTAAAATAAAAACGAAGTAAAATGACTTGACACTTTGCTTCGTTTTATATATAATAGTATTTGAAAGTGGGGCAATAAATGAGCAGAGATGTAATTTCGGCAAAACTGGATATAATATTCAAGAAGATTTTTTCTCTTGAGGAGAACGAGGATTTACTACACGACTTTTTGGCGAGTTTGCTTGAAATTCCATATAATTCCATTCAAAGAATTGATGTTCTTAATTCGGATGTGTTGCCTGAAACTGCGGAGGGCAAATTCAGCCGTATGGACTTAAAACTTCTTGTGGACAATCGTTTGATAAATGTTGAAATGCAGATAAGTGCAAAAGTCTAACTTTAAAGACAGGGTACTGTACTATTGGTCGAAAATGTACAGCGGTGAATTGAAAAGTGGAGAAGAGTACGGAGAACTTAAACAAAGCATTTCGATAAACATAATAAATTTCAATATGTTTGACTGTGCGGAATTTCATTCACATTTTAAACTGCTGGAAACCAACAGGTACGAAACTTTGACAGATAAATGTTCGATACATTTTTTTGAACTAAAGAAAATAAATAAAAATATTAATAAGAATAACCGTATGGAACTGTGGCTACAGCTTATAAACGCTGAAAGTGAGGAGTTTGCTATGTTGCAGGAAACGAACGTACCCGTAATTCAAAAGGCAGTAATGGTAATTCATAAGATGAGCGCAGACGAAAAAATGCAGGAAATTGCTCGTATGCGCGAAAAAGCATTGCATGATGAGGCTTCGGCTCTTAAAGGGGCGAGGGAAGAAGGTGTAGTTAAAGGCAGATCAGGACGTGATACGGAAATAGCAAGCAATATGCGTATAGCAGGCTTTTCCGAGGAAGATATACAGAAAGCGCTTTGATTGAACGGCAAGGACGGTTAATCGGTATAAATTACCCTTAATAAGCGCAATACATTATTAGTTCATAAAATTTTTACAAGTTAATGTAATGTCAAATTTCATGTAATTTATGTGTAAAAGAAACAATTATTTTTGTTGTAAAACTCATACAATAGCATTCAGAAAGGATGTGTAAATTTCATTTAATTGTTAAAATAGTAATGTTTTATTGTCTTATTGTTTTTGAATTTACTTTTTTGAATTGGTGACATAGCTTATCTTAGTAAAATGCGAAAGGAAATCAGCATGACATTTAATGAAAAATGCGAAAAATTATTTTTAAAATATCCTGTTGCAATATCTCATTTGCATCAACAGTATCAAGCACATCGACTGGGTATTGTGCTTGGTGCTGGAATAGGTGTTCCATTAAAATTTCCTAATTGGCAGAATCTTGTTACTAACATTGCATTAGATGAAAGAGTTAAAGGAGAAGTGTTATTAAAATCTTCTGGAAAAACATTAACATCACAAGTGTTGTTTCAAAGGTTTAAAGAGAATTACTTGTCTACTGAAGAAGGCAAAAAAAACATACGATTGTTATGGCGATATAGAACTTCGCAAAAAGTGGAAAGAGCTAGTTCATGACGTGTTGTATAAAGAGGTATCTAATAATTCCGAGGATTGGATTAAATCGAATCATTATTTAGATAATCTTGTTAAGCTTATAAAAGGAACTGGCACTATGACTGTAACATATAACTTTGATGACACAATAGAACGACTTTTACATAAAATAAATAAAGATGAGGGAAGGCGCGGATACACAGTTGTTTGGGATCCGAATGTTCAAGCTGAAAAGCGAGAAAATATTGTATATCATCCAAATGGTTATCTCCCACGAAAATTATCAGAATTTGCAAGCGCGCAGCTCGTTTTCCTTGAAGATTCATTTGAGGATCAACTTGTTGAAAGTTTTTCCGGTCACTACAATGCACTTAACAACTATTATTCAAGCCATACATGTTTGTTTCTTGGAATTTCGTTAGAAGATAGAACATTGAAGCATATGTTAAGAATGAATGCAAAAAAAATGTTTTGGTCATATGCATTACATAGTTAATCATGTAGATAACCATGACCATGATGACGATGAAGCAAGAAGAATTTTAATTCAATCAGAAACAAGAGCAAATTTTGAAACATATAATCTTTTTACATTGTATCTTACGGATGACGAAATAGATACACTTGTGAAGTTGATTCGGATATCACGCAATGAGTTCAGTAAAATATGTCCTCACACTCCCAAAATGCGGAAGTTTTTTATAATGGGTGCTGTTGCTGTTGGAAAAAGCACAACTGTTAATCAGTTTAAAAGTTTTCAGACATTTGATGAGTGGCTTGAGGAAATGCCAGATGATATGGAAAAAGCACCGAGTGTAATTACAGATGAAAGTGAAAATGAAATTGATAATTGGGTTGCTGAACAAATTAATTTAAAAAATACTAATCTTGATTATATTATGAGAGAGAATACTCCTTGTTTAGCTGTTATTGACAGAACACCAATAGATGCGTTTGCTTTCATTGAAGCTGATGATAAGAATGAAGATAGTCTTTGGATAAAAAAGGCTGATTTAATTAATAGTAAGTTGAGTTCAGAAACCGAATTGTGCGGTGGAAAAATATTATTTTTGAAAGGCGATGTTTCCGAAATGCTAAAACGTGCTAAGCAGAAATTTCGTGTTTACAAAGAAAGCGATTTGGATAAACAGCAAAAAGAATTATTGCATTTGGCGAACCTTGCCAAATTAAGATACCCAAATGCAGTTCAGTTTGTTAATGTTACGAACAAGTCTGTTGAACAAGTTACTAAAGAAGTTGCAGAAATCATATACTTTAGTGAGTACGGTGAGGTCGATTTTCAAAATATCTTAAAAAGCATTCAACAGAAAGGGAAATGTTTTTATGAAACCTAAAATTTACATTGCTGCACCATTGTTTAGTGCTGCAGAAAAAAACTTTAATAAGCAACTCAAGGCGGAACTTTCTAAGTGGTATGAGATATATCTGCCTCAGGAAGATGGTATGCTTATAGTTGATTTAATTGAAACTGGTGTTTCTTTTGAACGTGCATCAAAAATGGTATTTGATGCAGATATAAATGCAATAGATGAATCAGACATACTTTTAATTGTTTTAGATGGGCGAACTGTTGATGAAGGAGCCTCTGTAGAACTTGGTTATGCATACAGCAAGCATAAGCTTTGCGTGGGTTTATCAACTGACCCAAGAAGTCTTTTGACTTATTGTCATAATCCGATGATAACAGGGTGTTTGGCAACTACTGTTCATAGTGTAGAAGAGTTTAATAATTATATGCTTAATAAACTAGGAGTGGCAGTACAATATGCGAGTTGTTCTCATTTCATGTGTATCTAAAAAGCGTTGTGTTACATCAATGGCTAAAGAAATGTATATTAGTCCTCTTTTTAAAGGTGCATATAAATATGCTAAAAAAATAAATGCGGATAAAATTTTTATCTTATCTGCCAAATATGGTCTGCTTGAAGAAAATGATGTAATAGAGCCTTATAATGAAACATTAAACAAAAAGAATAATTTAGAAATAAAGTTATGGGCTAAAAAAGTTCTTGCACGGCTTTCGTCAAAAACTGATTTAAAATCTGATGAATTTATTTTTTTAGCAGGCGAGCGATACCGAAGATATCTTGTGGACGAAATCGAACACGTTTTGATACCTTTAAAAGGTATGCCAATCGGCAAACAATTATCTTTTTATAAGGAGAACTCATAATGGCTAACTTGTGTGAACAATTGCATCATCTTGTTATGAAAGGTAAACGATATGATTTTATTGCAGGATATAGCGGTATTCCTAAAAATGGTATTTATATTTTATTTGAAAATGGTGAAGTTGCTCATAATTGTGATAGAATAGTACGTGTTGGTACACATAATGGTGATAATAGATTGAGAAATCGTATTGTTGAGCATTTTGAAAAAGAAAACAAAAACAGAAGCATTTTTAGAAAAAATATTGGACGTTGTTTTTTGAAGCAGGATAATGATCCTTATTTGGATATTTGGGATTTAGATACAACAACGAAGGAGAAAAAAGTCTTGTATACACCTATTATTAATAGGAAATTTGAGAAAAAATTAGAGAAACGAATTTCTGAATACATACAAACAAATTTTAGTTTTATTTTATTTGAAGTTCCTACAAAAGAGGAACGCTTGTATTTTGAAGCGAGACTGATTGGAACCGTGTCAAGGTGTGAGGAATGCAAATCGTCTGATAAATGGCTTGGGTTGTCTAGTCCAATTGATAAAATTAAGCAAAGTGGTTTGTGGCAAGTTATGGAATTGTATAGTGATCCATTAGCCGAGGAGGAACTTGATATCCTTTCATCAATGCTTGTTAAAAACTAAGTTAAAGATAGTTAATTTGTTTCAAACAGTTGTTAAGGTATCTGTTTAAAGACGATGCATAACAGACAATGATTGTAAGTTCCTTACATTGGTAGAGCGTATGTAATGATTTTACAACATAAAACTGACAGGCAAATTTGAAGGAAAAATTAAAAAAGCTATATGATAAGAAATTGTCATAATAGATAATATAGTCCTCAATAGCTCAGTCGGTAGAGCATATGTAATGGTTTTACAACGTAAAACCGACAGGCAAATTTGAAGGAAAAATTAAAAAAGCTATATGATAAGAAATTGTCATA
>CAMWXM010000181.1 GCA_947178195.1 uncultured Ruminococcus sp. | reverse complement strand
TACCATTTGCAGCAGGTATCATATATGAAAATGATATTGAATTCCCTGTCGCAAAATGGCTTTTAAAACTTTGTATACTATTTTATATATCAAAAAAGGCAGATTTAAGATTTTTTCTCTCAAATCTGCCTTGAAATTTTCCTTAATTTTCTTTGTCGAGGGTTCGAATCCATTCAGACGGTGAAAACACGGCCAAAACATCTACGGTTTTACACCTAAAATTTTCGCCCCTAAAATACCAACAAACCGCCTAAATACGAGCTTACGATAGGGAACATAAGAAAATAACCGATTGAGAGGCAATCCGTCAGCAGTTATGGCTGGCGGATTCTTTTAGTTTTATTAACACACAAATAAAATATGGTGTAAAAATAAATTTAAGCAATTTAATAAAAATTGTTGAAAAAACCACAAAATTATGGTAAAATAGCATTTAAAGGGGTTGATTAAATGCGGATTGCTATTGTAGATGACGAACAGGATTTTTTATCAAATCTTAAAAATATGATCAGTAAGAGCTATCCCGAAGCTGACAAGCTGAATATAAGTGAGTTTGGGAGTGGAGAGAAATTCCTTAATAATTTTAAGAAAAATATGTATGACGTTATAATACTCGATATAGAAATGAAGGAACTGAACGGTTTGGAAACGGCAGAAAAGATACGCTCTGCCGACAGCTTTGTGATTATTGTTTTTCTTACAAGTCATCTGGAATTCGCACTTCAAGGCTACGAAGTAAACGCTTTCCGTTATATGCTTAAAAGTCAGCCTGAACCTATGTATCGACGGCAATTGAATTCTATATTCAATGAGTATCATCAGACTCATATGACGTTTCCTATACAGACCAAAAACACTATGCACAATATATCCATAAGCGATATCGTGTTCTTTGAGGTGTTCAAGCGAATGATCGTACTCCATGCAACAGATGAAACGTACGAATTTTACGGAAAACTAAGCGAGATTGAAAATGATGAGCGGTTAATCAATTTTGTCAAGCCACATAAAAGCTACTATGTCAATCTTGCTTTTATTGATAATCTTGAACATGATTCAGTGATTATGAAAACCAGAGATAAAATACCACTTAGTCGCAAATTAAAGCAATCTGTAACATATAAATTTTTAACATTTCTTACAGAGGGCTGCTAACATGAAGTTTACAATTTATGATATAGCGGAACTGATAAATGTGATCCCAGAAATCTTAATTATAATCCTGTTTTATCATCGTATATTTCAGCGAAAGTACAAATCGAAAGTTCCATACATAGCTGTGTATACAGCAGCATTTTCGATTTTGTCTTTGGTTAGTCTTTTTATTTCATTGCCGTCAATTCAGATTACTGCAACGTTTGTTATTTTAATATTATCAGCTGAAATCCTTTATAATGGTTCAAACATTGTAAAAATCTTTGCTTCGATCTACTACATTATGCTTATCTTTATATCGGAATCACTTTTCATAGGTGTTCTTATGCTGATGGATTTTGGTAATCCTATACGGTTGCTTGAGTCGGGAATAGGCAGAGTTCTTGGTATGATTGGAACAAAAGTATTCGACTTCTGGATCGTTGTTTACTCCTGCCGAATTTACAAAAGCAAGGTAAAAAGCTTGCCGCTGAAATACTGGATATTGATTTTAATGATGCCGTTTCTGAGTGCGGTTATTATAAATCTGGTTTTCACAGCCAATGAAAATGATAAGAGCATGATGAGTTCGTATATGATATGTATAGGCGGTCTGCTTTACCTTAATCTGTCTGTTTTTAACTATTTTGAAAGCTATGATAAGCAAATAAGACTTGCGGCTCTGGAAAAAATATCAGAAAAAGAAAATGAAAACTATCAGGCAATCGCAGGTTCTTACGAAGAAATCCGAAACATAAAGCACGATTTGAAAAATCAGGTATCACTCTTGAACGATCTGATAAAGAAGGAAGATTATACGACAGCTCAAAGGCATATGAAGCAATTATACAGTTTTGTGGAAAGCGCCGCATCAATTTGTTATACCGGAAATTCCGCTGTTGATTCTATCATAAATTTAAATGGCGATTACGCAAAAAGCAAAGCGATACGGTTTATGACTAAAATCAATGTCGGCGAAATCCATTTCGATACGGTCGGAATGTGCAGGATACTGGGCAACGCCCTCGATAATGCGATAGAAGCGTGCGAACGAATTGATGCAAAAGAAAAGTGCATCTGCCTTATGATGAACCAGTCGAAGAACAAGCTTATAATCGAAATTAACAACACGTCTCCTGCTGTTGACATTAACAATCTTACAACGTCTAAGGCAAATAAAATTATTCATGGCATAGGACTAAAAAGTATTAAACAAGCTGTTAACAGCATGAATGGACATATAAGTTATAGCTATGAAAACGGATTTTTCACCATGAAAATTATGCTGATGGAATAACATTTTTGCATTTGGGAACAAAAAAACGACATCTTGTGCAAAAACTATTGAAAATTAAATAAAAAGAAGCTATCCTTATAGTCGAGGTGATAATTATGATCATTAGACTTTCAAAAAGGATGGCTTCTTTTTTTGTGCGTCGGAGCATTATCGAAAAAAACGACGTGGAAGTATACGAATACGGATTGCAGCTTTTATTGTCAACAGTACTGAACGCTGTGATTGCGTTGCTGCTTGCGATTGTAAGCGGAACTGTGATTCCCTGCCTGTTCTATTTGTCTGCATTTGTTGTTATGAGAAAGTCGGCAGGAGGCTTTCATGCGAATACACATTGGGGCTGCTGCTGTATTCTTGTAGTCGTAACAAAACAGAACCGTACAATCCCGATACTGACGAAGATGGATTTTTAGACGGTGACGAAATAAACAAGTACAAAACTGATCCGCTGAATCCGGATACAGATAACGACGATTTGCTTGATGGAGAAGAAAGCTATGACGGTTTCGATATACGCTAAATACGGGATATATTTTGATCCGTTGAATCCTGACACCAATGGAAATGGTATTCTTGATGGCGATGAGGTCTTTGGTCAGTCGAAACAGCAGGAAGTAAGTACTCATGACGAGGCAATTACTGAAATCAAGGTCGATATGAATACTAACGGTAACCTTGAAAGAAATCTCACCATTAAAAGCATGTACAACATTGACGTAATGTCAACAAATGTGTATTCCCTTATCGGAGAACCATTTAATTTTGAAACCCCCACAAGCTTTAAATCGGTAACAATAACATTTAAAGTTGATAAGTCAAAGCTTGGTGACACTAAGTTTGACAATCTGCTTATTTTATGGTATGATGAAGAAAATCAAATCTTCAAAGAAATGGAAACCATTCATGACGAAGCAAATTCCACCGTCAGCACTACAACAACTCACTTCTCGCAGTATATGATTGTGGATAGCGAGAAGTGGTACGCTAACTGGGAAGCAAGTTTCAATGAGCTTCGTAAGATGTGGATTGGTAATACTTCTTATCAGAGGAATATGCACACAATTTTTATGGTGGATTGTTCCTCAAGTATGAGACGTACAGATTATAGTTCACCAGTTTTAGTAGTGGGCTACAAGGGTGTAACGGAAGAAAATATTGAAACAATTAGAGATAAGATAAACGGTAACGCTGATATAAACGCGTACTGTGTAAATTGGTGCAAGAGAGCAAGGATATGTCATAATATTATTAACAATAAAGGTGGCAACGATACTGCAGCGATTATTAGATTTTCAAATACTGTAATTTCAGATTCTGGGCTTTCTTATAACAAATCATATTTAAACGATCAATTGCCGAACATTAATAACGGAAGCGGAACTGCAAATTTGAATAACGCTTTGAATGCGGCGTTGAGTCATGTTGAAACGGATACAACAGATGTATATCGACTTGTTGTTATTACGGACAATAATATTAACTTCGGACAGATTTCATCATCAGATTTTCCTGGCAATGTTATATTGAATATTGTAAACCTTGGTTCAAACGATATTGGTTATGGTCTCGAAGAAGTTGCTCATGCTACCGGCGGAGATGTTTATGATGTTGTAAGTGCAAGCGACTTGACCTATGAATCGGGCGGGATGGTTTATGTGCCTCCGAAGTTTATCGGTGAAGATTATGATGAAGACGGTATACCCGATCTCGTTGAACTTTATGGTTTGAAGCCTAATGGTCAACCGATTAATACTAGTATGTATCTAAAAGATACAGATGGAGATGGAATTCCGGATAACATTGAACTTAAATATTATAACGAACAATTAACATCGGCTGTTACTTATGAACAATATCTGGCGTCTGTTTACTGTGGATCTGATCCGGCTAAAAAGGATACTGATGGGGATGGAGTTTGGGATAATAAAGACCCGTTACCTAATGATTATGGTATTAGTTGTAACCTCAAGCCTTCTGATAGGAATAGCCTTTTATCTGAAATTGATTCGCAAATAAGTGCAGACATAGATTTGGTAAGATGGGGTTTTCAATTACCATATAATAGTGTGTCTGATTGTATTGATATAATTTATGATTATGATAATGTTATAACAAAACTGAGCAATAAATACATGATTCCAAAAGCTGCTATACAGGCAGTTCTTTTAAGAGAGTTAAAGTGTTTCTGGGCACAGGATGATTTTTCTGATTCATGTGTTTTATCATACTATGCATATCAATATCAAGTGGAATACTATAATAGTTTGGAATGGTGGCAGCAAATACTTATACAGTATCCAGAATATCCGATAATGTCGAGAGAAGATGCGAGCACGGGATATGGACAAATTTACGCTTTAACTGCAATAAATGCCAACAACTGGGCTATTGAAGAAGGTATAATTTCTGGAAATAAATATGATTATGATGATTGGCATCAAAGAGAAGAAATATGGAATAAATTAAGAACAGATAATACATACAATATTAGCATGATTCCGCTTGTACTTATGCATGGAGCATCTAAAAAAGGTTTTGATAGAAATTATTACAACTATACTGTTGAACAAATAAAAAAAATGCTTGCTGTTTATAATGGTGATGATAGTTATGGAGAAGCGGTATATCATAGCTATGTGATATTCGATAAGTATAATTAACAAATATAACTTTTGAGTGGTAATACTGTTAGCTAAGTATGTAGCATTTTATTTGCTAGAACTCTTGTGAAACTGCAAAATCAGTTCTCAATTGGCAATATTACAAGATTTATATTTTTGAAAACTGTAATTCGCAAGAGTTCTATTGCATAAGTATAGGGTGATTTTATGAAATTAAGGCTTGTATTTATGATGTTAGTATGTATTATTTTGGTTGGATGTTCTGATGACTTTGACAAATTCAACAGAGAAGTATTTGAAATTTCATCAAATATTAATGGGAATATTTATATAATAGACGAAATACACAATGAACTAAACGATATAATTGCTAAATATTCTGATAATCTTACTTTGACATATGCAGAATACACATTTAATAATGAATACAAAGGTGATGCAATGTTTCATTATAAGCGTGAATACAATGATGAAGAAGGAAGAGAATTTCTTGAAACTATCGATATATATGTGGATGCAAATGGGAAAGCGTATAAAATAGTATATACAGATGGTAGAATAAATAGAGTGAATGATTATCCTAGCAATGATATATTTAACAAAGAAACCAATATCTTAGAAATAATAAAAGAAAATGAAGAATCGTTCATAAATGACAATGATAATTCATATATAACAGTTATTCTTGATGAGAATGGAATTGTAATAAAATATTTCAAAAATAATTCTCTCGTTGATAAGAAAAGAATAGTCTAATATATTGATAAACTAAAAGATATAATGGATGTAATAT
>CAMWXM010000180.1 GCA_947178195.1 uncultured Ruminococcus sp. | reverse complement strand
ATTTTATCTGGAGCAATAATTATCGGCTTACAGCCCGGCGAAAGTATTTCAAGCTCATCGCCGGCAAAAAATCTGTTTCTCTGGGTAGCGTAAACGATACCGTTTTCGCATTTATCCACTACTGCAACAACATCATAATTTCTTATATATCCGCCCGTTTCATAGTATTGGCAGTCTTTTGGGTGTCCGAAAAAGAATCCAGTACAATATTTTCTGTGACTCACCTTAAATACCTCGTCAGTTATCCACTGAGGAAGCTTTTCGTTGGGATAGCTCTTATGCCAGTCCACTGCCATTCTATAAGCGTTTGTCACTACAGATACATAGTAAGCTGACTTTGCCCTTCCCTCTATTTTAAGGCTTGTTACGCCTGCCTCGGCAAGCTTATCTATATGATCTATCATGCATAAATCTTTCGAATTGAGTATATATGTACCGTTTTCATCTTCAAAGACAGGAAAATATTGTCCTTCACGTTTTTCCTCCATAAGGTGATAACCCCACCTGCATGGTTGGGCGCACTCTCCCCTGTTGGCATCTCTGTTGACCAGATAGCTTGACAGCAAACATCTTCCCGAAAAGGAAACGCACATTGCGCCGTGAACGAATACTTCGATCTCCATATCAGAAGGAATTTTTGCACGTATCTCCGCAATCTCATCAATAGAAAGCTCCCGTGCAAGAACCGCTCTTTTAACCCCCATATTGTAAAGCTGGTTTGCCGTTGCATAATTCACAATACCTGTCTGAGTCGACATATGTATCTCCATATCGGGAGTAAACTGCTTTATGAGAGACAAAAGTCCCAGATCGGCAACAATAACAGCGTCAATACCGCAGTGCTGTACGTTTTTTATAAAATCTTCAAATAACGGAATCTCGTTATTTCTGGGAAGCGAATTTGCAGTCAGATATACTTTTACATTTTTGCTATGAGCATAATCGACTGCTTTTTTCAGTTCCTCAAAGGTGAAATTATCAGGCGAAGCTCTCATTCCGAAATTTTTTGCGCCAAGATATATAGCGTCTGCCCCATAATCCAATGCCGCATTAAACCGCTCCATATCTCCAGCAGGAGCTAAAACCTCCAGATTTTCAAATTTATTCGTAATAGTAGTCGTCATCGTAGTCATCATAGTCTTCATAATTATAATCCTCGTCGGCGCCTTCATCATCGCTTATCTCGCCATTTATTACAGCTAAGTTATGTTCATGTTCGTCCAGCGTCTCAGCATAATACACTTCCAATGTATCTATATCCGCTGCAAAATAATAATAATTGTTGGAAGAAGGATAAAGAACCGCCTCAATTGCGGCAAGTCCCGGATTTCCAATTGCTCCTGGTGGCAATCCGTTACCTTCGTATGTATTATAAGCGTCAAAAATAGCCGTCGAAGGAACTTGAATATTAGGCTTTATCACGTCTCTTACATAATATTTTGTTGGATCGGATTGCAATTTTGGAAATTTGTCAGGATTTGAAAGTCTGTTTTCAAAAACTGCCGCAATTTTTTTCATTTCATCCGGATCTGCCGCCTCAGCCTGAACTATTGACGCCAAAGTAATTACCTCATCGAGAGTCATGTTTTTTCTTTGCATCTGTTTGTAAAATTCTTCGGTCATTTTATTTTCAAAATTCTGATAAATTTTCATACATACCGATTCCGGTTCGCTGTCTACATAGAAGGTATAAGTATCAGGGAAAAGATATCCTTCCATTCTATAGAATTTGGAAGCTGTAGAGGTAGGAAGCTTACTTTCAAAATCAAATCCAAATCCTCCGGCATTAAAATAATAAATAAATCTTTCAGCGTCGCATACGTTATTTTCAGCTAAAAGCTTTGCCGCATCGTAAATACTTATTCCCTCTACAAACGTAATATTGACAGTTTCTCTGTTATCGTTTGTTTCTTTGGTAGTAAGCTTGTTTATGATTGTTTCATAGGCGTCACTGGGACTTAATTCATACTGTCCCGGTATAAAAGTAACATCGGCATCGTTTAATTTAGCTATAATCTCAAAAGCCTCAGGAATATCTATTATGCCTTCCTCTTCAAGAATACGGGCAACAGTTTCAGCGTCCGCACCCTCGGTTATAGTAACCATTTTTTTAGAATCGTTTTTTCCTATTGCAAGCATATCTCGTCCTACTGAAATAATAAGAATCGAAAGAACAATAGCAACAGTAAAAATAAGTGTTGTAACCATTAAAACTACAGGAAGTCTTGCCGATTTTTTTCTTCTTCTTTTTCTTCTTGGCGGACGTCCCTGATTATACTCCGCATTTTCAGAATAATTTGTTTTTTCTGTCTGAGGTTCATCATATACGGCGGGTCTTTTTATATTCAAGGTATATTCCTGATAGCTTCCTGCCGTTGTATCAAACATACTGCCGTAGCCGTCTGTATCAGATTCAGGAACAGGCATGCATTTTGTAGCTTCCATATTATCGCTTGTTCTGGAAACGGCAAATCCTGAAGGGTTGTTATCAGATACAGAGGACGGATTTACAGATTTTCTCGGAATATTGCTGCCTGAAGAGCTTCTCACATTGCGATTGCGATTTGCCGTACCTCTTGGCTGCCGATTATTTGGATCATCAAAATCGTTAAGTATGTCGTCAAGCATTTTATCATTTTCAGAATTATTTTTTTTTCCCATTACACACCTCCACAGTTTTATCTGTAATCAGATAATCAACATTTTTATCATAAAAATCTATCGGAAGTTTATCTGCTATATTTTCAGAATAGCATATGCCCACCGTAGTTATATCAGGATTTTTGTCTATAAACCTATCGTAAAATCCGCCGCCGTAGCCTAAACGATAGCCTTGCTTATCAAAAGAAAGACCGGGAACGATACAAAGCGTATTATTAAAATTTTCAACCGATTTATTTTTTTCCGGCACAGGTTCGAATATACCATAAGCAGATTTTTCAAGTATACTGTTTTTATTGTAGTAATAAAATTTCATATTCTGGTTTTTCTCACATTTTGGTATAGCAACGGCTATATTATTTTCATGACAGTAATTAATAATTTTATGGGTATTTACTTCAATTTCAGTTGAAAAATAAACAAGTATAAGTTCATATTTTGTTAAGATACCATAATTCAGAATATTTTCATAAATCCTATTGTCATATTCGTTTTTTTCTTTTTCTGTCATTTTTTTTCTTTGCTGCCTGATTTTCAGGCGGAGCTGATTTTTTATATCATGCATTAATAAAGTACCACTTTTTTAAGAATTTCACTTCTTTCTTCTGAAATAAGAACCTTCACAAGCTCAAAGGAAAATTCCAGTGCTGTTCCTGCGCCTCTTGAGGTTATAATATTACCGTCTGAGCAAACCGGCTTGTCCTTTATTATTGCATTGCCAAGCTGCACTTCAAAGCCTGTGTAGCATATTGCTTCTTTTCCGTCAAGAAGTCCCCTATGACCAAGAATTGACGGCGCTGCACATATCGCAGCAATATATTTATTATTTTCAATACAAAAATCAATAGCCTTCTGAACGTTAGAATTTTTTTCAAGGTTGAGAGTCCCAGGCATGCCTCCCGGCAAAACTATCATATCAACATTATCGTCCAGAACGATTTCAGAATCCGAAATGTCAGCAAGAACAGGAATGCTATGCGAACCCATGACAGCCTGTCCGCCTATTCCAACTGTTACAACTTTAAGCTCGCATCGTCTGAGCATATCAACAGGAGTAAGAGCCTCAACCTCTTCAAAACCGTTTGCCAAAAAAACATAAATCATAATGTATCCTCCTCTATTATTCCTTTAATCGAATCAATAATCATATCTGAAATTTTGCTGAAATGAAGCAGTTTTCCGTTTTCGCTACATTTTACAACAGACCAACCCAGCTTTTCAGAAGCGTAAATAGCTGATTTTCTGCATTTTTCAAGATAATTTATATGTGATTCATGAATATCCTTTTTTTTATCGTCTCCGTTATATCTTTCTGACAAAAGCTTCTGCGAAACTTCAATAGGCATATCAAGAAAAATTATCTTATCCGCTTTGGGAAGTCCAAGCTTATCATATTCGTAATCGTAAAGCCATTCAAGATAGCTATCCCATTTATCTTCGGAAAGCTTTGACATCTGATGGAAGGCGTTTGAGCTTACATATCTAGCAGCAAGAATAATATATCCGCTTTCATATTCTTTTTTCCAGTATTTCATATAGCTTGCATATCTGTCAACAGCATAAAAGCTCGAAGCTGCATATGCGTTTATATCATCAGGATTTTCAGAAAATTCGCCGTTTAAGTACATTTTTACAAGCGCTGATGAAGGACTTTCATAATCAGGAAAGCTTATCGTTTTTATTTTATATCCGGTTACCGAAAGTCTTTTTTCAGTAAGCTCAAGCTGAGTAGATTTACCACAGCCGTCCAGACCGTCTATAACTATCAATTTACCCTTTTTCATTTTTTATACTTTCTTTTATATTATTAAAATATTCTCTTACTTCGTTTGCCTTACCGCATGACATTTTTCCTTCGGAGCAGCTTCCGCTGCAGCAGGACGGTCCGGCTGACGAAAAAATTGCCGGAGCAACTTTATAGCAAAGCCTGAACATCTCGTTTGCCAGTCCTCTTATTTCCCATTGAGCACGGTTACAGCATCTTAATCGAAAAAAATTAAAGAGACTTCTTGCGTTCATTGTAACCACCATTTTTGTTTCGCATGCATTAGGCAAAACAAAACGTGCGTCCTCGATAGACTTTTTTTCCGCCTTTGATTTAGCTTTTTTTTCCTCCATGCCAGATTTTAAATATTCGCCATAGTATTTTTTTTCAAGCTTATCCGCAATAGTATTGTAACTTTCAAAAGAATTGTTCATGGATTTAACGTAAATATCATTTATGCTTTCATCTTCTGCTATTGCAGGTGGAGTAATGTAAATAAAATTATTTTGTTTTACATATCTCTGGCTCTGAACTGAAAACGACCCATGTCTGTGTCTTGTTATCTGAGCCAGAAGAGAACGGGATACGCCTTCTATTGCAAAAGTAAATGAAATATGTTCAACTGGACTTTCATGCCCTAACTCAGACAGCATTCTTATAAATCTATCAATTTTTTCTTTATCGAGTCCCTCCATTATATTTTCACATCCGCTTTCAGAATAGCACAATTTTGCGGAAGCTGCGATTAATTTTTCAGGTTCGGGTGTATACTGAATAAGACTAACCTTCACACAAATTCCTCCGTATATATCGCTTTAGACAAAGTCGCATGATTTTCATGCAATAATCATCTTTATTATAACATTTTCAAGCATTTTCGTCAACCATTTACCAAAAAACTTTTTTTTAAGAATTACAAAACTGGCGCTGCACAAAGTATAAGTACAGCGCCGGTTTACCATTAGTACATTCTCAGAAAAATTATGTACGAAAAACTGCATAATTTCTATAAATACAGGTTCTTACTAAGTTTTCAGACAATTTATTTCATCTCAAAATACTGATTAATTGTTTCAGTCATATAATCTATCATATCATCTGTCATTCCGGGATAAACGCCTATCCAGAAGCTGTTATTCATGATAAATTCCGTATTATCAAGACTGCCAGAGACTCTGTAAGAGTCGGTATTTCTGATCTGGTCAAAGCACGGATGCTTAATAATATTACCGCTGAACAAAAGTCTTGTCTGGATATTCCTGCTTTCAATATATCTTGTAATATCATTTCTGTCATATCCACTTTCAGGTTTTACCGAAATCAGATATCCGAACCACGACGGAACACTGTTTTCAGCCGGCTGCGGTAAAATAAGCTTATCCGATAATGATTTTAAACCATCATTTATCCTGTTCCAGTT